>JBCCRX010000015.1:0-34436 GCA_039201015.1 Bacteroidota bacterium
CATAATAACCTGATAGTGTCCTAATAAAAATCAAATGCTCTCAACAAATTTGATGATTACTAGATTTTTACAAAATTTAATTTCAAATTTTTGCTAAATTTTCAATATATCAGAATTTAATTTTAAAACATACTCTAAATGTCGATCTAATTTTTTGAACGTTACTAAGAATTAGCAGTTATTTAATTTTCATTCCTTAAGTTCAAAAGTGCTATCCAAGCCTTTTGAAATGTGACGCAGTCGTTCTTTGCAGAATCGTACCAACTCGCTAGCTCTTTTAGATTGTTGTTCCAGATCATCAATACTCACCGCTTGCTGTTGGAGCGAAGCGACAATTGCTTCAAGTTCGGTGAGGGCTTGTTCGTAAGTGAGCGCATCTTTGTTTTTTTGCATTTCAATTATTTACTTCTACGATCTATGCGAGCTAAAAAAGTGCATTTGCCATTTGACAATCATATTAAGCCAATAGACTTAAACAACCACTTCCTTCGGCTCAATGATCCCTTTTTCCACTAAATACTCCGCAATTTGCACCGCATTGGTGGCTGCTCCTTTGCGCAAATTATCAGAGACAATCCATAAATTCAAGCCATTCTCAATAGATTCATCCCGACGGATGCGACCAACAAAAACATCGTCTTTATTTTTTGCAAATCGCGGCATTGGATATTCGTTGTTGGCTGGATTGTCCTGAACGATGATGCCTGCTGATTGTGCTAAAATGGAGCGTACTTCTTCTACGTCAAAGGCTTTTTCAAATTCTACATTCACTGATTCAGAATGACCACCATGCACAGGAACACGCACTGCAGTAGCCGTGATGCGCATTTCGGGAGCATTCAAAATTTTTCGGGTTTCATGCACCAATTTCATTTCTTCTTTGGTGTAGTCATTTTCCAAAAATACATCGCAATGTGGTAAGCAATTTTCAAAGATGGGATAGACGTAAGCTTTCTCCTCCACTTTTGGATCAAAGCCTTTGCGCTCTAAATTGTATTGCTTGACGGCTTTTACACCAGTGCCTGTAAAAGATTGATACGTGGAAATGACCAATCGCTTAATGCCATATCTTTTGTGCAAAGGCGCGAGTGCGACCACCATTTGAATAGTAGAACAATTGGGATTGGCGATGATGCTGTCACTTGCTTGCAGCAGGTGCGCATTCACTTCTGGTACAATCAAACGTTTATCTTCGTGCATGCGCCAAGCAGAAGAATTATCAATGACGGTAGTGCCGACTGCTGCAAATCTAGGTGCCCATTCCAAAGAAGTACTACCGCCCGCAGAAAAAATAGCAATATCTGGACGCGCTTTCACGGCGGTTTCCATACCAATAACGCCGTATTCTTTTCCTCTGAAAACAATGGGTTTTCCTATAGAACGCTCCGAAGCAACGGGCAAAAATTCGTCGATAGAAAAACCTCTTTCTTCCAAAACTTCACACATCACCGAACCCACCAGACCAGTGACACCAACTACTGCTACCTTCATTTTTTTTATTTTAGTTTAGATTTTGTTTCTTGTCCTCGCACAACAAAAATTAAGGGTTTAAACAATACAAAAACGCATAAAGATGAAATATTTAGGCTTTTTTTTACTCTTTCCACTCTACTTATCCGCTCAATTGTCGGATGACTTCTCTTCGGGCAGTTTAGAAAATTGGGAAGGCGATACAGAAAAGTTCATCATCAATGCCGCGCAAGAACTCCAACTCAAGGATACCAGTGAGAATGCGCCCGCTTCGCTTTTTCGGGTTTTCCCGATGCGCGATAGTACGCTTTGGGAAGTCTATATCAGAAATGATTTCGCACCTTCCAATGCCAATTTCACTCAAATCATACTATGGTCAAATCGAGCAGATGCTAGCAATTTTGAAGGCTATTTCCTGAAATTGGGAGGCATTTCTGGCAACGATGATGCAATAGAATTTTTTAGAAAAGATGGCGAAACAGTGGAACTACTTTTGAGTGGTACGCTGGGAGCAGTGGCAAACGCACCCCTTGAAGTACGCATTCAAGTGACGCGCGACACAGAAGGTCTTTGGACACTGCTAGCAGATTATGAAGGCGAGCGCAATTTCATAATAGAAGGCAGTATTTTGGACAATCGCTATACTAGTGGACAGTTCTTTGGTTTGGCGTGCGAATATACTTCGACGCGCAGCGATAAATTCTTTTTTGATGACCTCAATATTTCAACGCAACAAGACGAGCAAGCTCCTGAACTCCTTTCCGTGGAGGTCACGAACAGCAGATTGATTCGATTACAGTTCAATGAAGCCCTTGCCAACGAAGCAGCTACTACGGACTTAAATAATTTCCAAATCTCCCCCGAAATTGAGATTGAGCAGGTCATTCGAGAAAGCAATAACAATCTACTTTTACGCTTGGCGACTGATCTACAAAATCTTACGACTTATACCGTCTTCGTTCAGGATATTGAAGATTTAGCGGGCAATGTAGTGCAGAATGCAAGTCTTAGTTTTCAATACATCGAACCCGTCCGCACTGAATTTGGAGAAATCCTTATCAATGAAATCATGGCGGACCCAAGTCCTGCCATTGGACAACCCGAAGTGGAGTACATAGAATTGTACAACAATAGCGACAAAAGTATCAATTTGGAGGGATTTGAGATTGCGGATATAGTCAAGAAAATTGAGTTGCCTGACTATCTACTTGCACCTAGAGATTATGTGGTGCTCTACGAAGGAGACGGCAGTGATTTCGTAGGTTTGAATAATGTGTTGGGCTTAGAAGACTTTATTGGATTGAGTAATTCGATAGAAGAACTAGAACTCAAAAATCCAGATAATGAGTTGATTCACAGTGTTAAATACAATCTTTTGTGGTACAGAGATGTCAATAAAGACGACGGTGGTTTTAGTTTGGAATTGATTAATCCCGCTGCGATTTGCGAGCAAGGCGCGAGCAATTGGCGTGCTTCGGATAGTCCAACGGGTGGCACGCCAGGTAGTATGAATTCGGTTTTGGAAGAAGTAGTCGATGAGCGTTTTTTAGGAATCGAAAGCTTCATACTCATAGGCGACCAGCAGATTGAATTATTTTTTGCGGAAAGTGTCGTGGAGAATGTGGCCAACAATCCAGATAATTATGAAATAGAAGCACTCAATGTGGTAGAGGCAGTGATTACGAGTCTTGATTTTACGAGTGCACGACTGACACTGGATCGTCCATTAGAGAAGAATCAGATTTACACATTATCGCTTAGCCAAGATTTTACGGATTGTCTTGGCAATACGAGCGATAGCCTTGCTGTCATTCGAATTGCACTAGCGGATGCAGCCGACGCACAAGATTTGGTCATCAATGAAATTCTATTCAATCCAGAAACGGGCGGCAGCGACTTTGTAGAGCTTTACAATCGTTCGGATAAAGTGATTGACCTAAATTCTATTTTTATCAGCGACCAAGATTTGTCCAAAATTATTGCAATCGAAGAAAGTTATCTGCTTTTTCCTCAAGAATACGTCGTACTTTCAGAACGCCCCAATGACATTATCAGCCGCTACCAAAGTGCGCAAGCTACTCACTTTCTTGCTACCGATTTGCCGAGCTTGCCCGACAAAAGTGGTAGTTTTTTGATTTATCGCCCTGACAATCTGCAAGACATTATCTTAATAGATGCTTTTGAATATAGCAATACTTTCCACAGCAGTCTCTTGGATGATGAAAATGGTGTTTCCTTGGAAAGACTAAATCCAAATGGGATTACCCAAGATCGCAATAATTGGCATTCCGCTTCCACATCAGTTGGCTTTGCAACGCCAAGCATTCAAAATTCCCAATTCTTTCAGCCCAGCAGTAATCCAAGCACTGCTTTTTCCTTAGAAGAAAAAACCATTTCTCCCAATGACGATGGTTTTCAAGACCTCCTGATTTTATCCTATCAAGTCGATCAAGTCGGTTATTTAGCCAACATTCGTATCTTTGATGCAGCGGGTCGTGCGGTACAAAACTTAGCACAAAATGACCTTATTGCTACCCAAGGTGCCTACAAATGGGATGGTACTCTGAACGACGGCAGCAAAGCCAGAATGGGCGTTTACATTATGCACATCGAATATTTTACACCAACAGGAGAGACCAGACAAGAACAATTGAATTTTGTAGTGGCGCGGCAGTTGTGATTGGTCTTGGAACTGCTAAATTAATAGTCCGTGTGTTATTTATAAATAATTGATAATCGAAATATTATAGAACAAAACAGTAGAATTTCCTTATCAGTAGATATTCCAATATTGGAGCATAAGAAATGTCATTTTTGCATTCAAGGCCTAAAAATATACCTGATATTTTAGTAGAAAAAATGACATTTCTGAACACTATGTAGTCGAATGTCTACTAGTAAATGAAATTTCAATTCTTTGAATATCAACTCTTTGTGTTCTTCTTGAGCGCCTCACCCCTTGTTCGCGGTCGTCTTCGACGGCGGAAGATAGGTTTTTTGAAACTCGAAATTCTAAGGAATTTCTCGCTTCTAAAAATTAAAAGGCTTATCGGGGAATTTTGTGGAGAGAGAAAATTATGTAATTTTCTCTCTCCACAAAACCCCTTCTAGTGGGAAATGAAAAAAGTACTTTTTTCATTTTCCACAAAAATAACCGAAGACCCAATTAAAATAGACTCAGTTTACAATGTACTAAATACAACAGAATGAAGTTAGAAGAAGCTTTAGATATAATTAAATATTCTATTCTTTCCAAAACCTATCAAGTAGTAGAAACGGAAAAGATAGAAATCAAGGATTTGTCGGCTGGCTCGAATTGGAAAGAGTTGTACAGAACAGTAAATGCTTTTTTGAATACCGAGGGAGGAATAGTCGTAATTGGCATCAAAGAAAAGAATAAAAGTTATTCATTTACAGGTTACAATCCCAATAACGAATCAAAAATAAAAGAACTAAGAAATCTATTTACGGATGAACAAAACAATCAACTAGACTTGGATGAATACTTCCCAACATTCGAACTTAGGTCTTTCTTAGACGGTTCAATCTGCATTGTCTATATGGAAAAGTTAGCAGAAGAAGAGAAATATGTATATTTCAAAGGAGCAGCTTACGCACGCAAATTGACTGGAGATCACAAGATTTCGGAGCGTAGCAAACAACAACAAAGGGAACTAAAAGAAGAAATCAAATTTGCCCAAGAACTGGATAAAGTGAATGGAAGCAGTTTAAGCGATTTGAATGTTGATAGGCTGAATGACTACATCATTAGATTAAACAAAGACATCAAGGTGGAAAGCCTCAAAGCAGATATTCAAAGTGCTGTACCATTTTTGAGCAAGAAACGCATGATTAGGGAGGGAATACCAAGCTATTTGGGGATGTTGGTGTGTGGTAAAGATGTAAAGGACTTCATTGGAAAGAGATGCGAAGTTGACGGATACGTCGAAGTATCTAGTAATAGAGAACTATTGGTTGCGGAAAATAAGCAGGTCATAGAAGACAACATTATCCAACTAATGGAAAGAAGCATTGGATTTATTTATCAGAATATCCAAGTTGGTGTGTCTTATGAAAAAGGAGGCAACGAATCACCAGAGTATCCTCCTTCTTTGATTCGAGAAACCATCAATAATGCTTTGGCGCACAGAAGCTACAAAATAGATAATTTCGTTACGATCTCCATTCAGCCGAATGAAAGTTTAAGCATCACCAATCCTGGTAGTTTTAGAGAAGAGCAGCGCATATATCAAGAATCTGATGCGATAAAATTCAGACGAATCATTCCAATTCCTAAACCGAAAAATCCTAGACTGGCAGATGTTCTTAAAGCATTCAACCGCTGGGAAGGACGAGGGATCGGTATGGTGTCTCTTGCGAATGCTTGTTTAGAAAATAAGATTGACCTGCCCTATTATAGTTTGCTTCATTCGGAGTCTGTAAAGCTTACTATTCCCAAAGGAAAAATACTGGACGAAGAAATGCAATATAGATTCTCCATGTTCTCGAAATACATATATATTAAGAATAATGGCAGAAAGCCAACAGAAGAAGAAAAAACAGTACTAGCGTACTCTTACAAATCTGAAAAAGCCAATTCAAGAGAACGATACACCATTCAACTCACACCTGACAACAATCATTTTGGTGCAATAAGCCTGCTAGAGGCTAGCGGACTTATTTTCAAACATGCTGCTAGCCCGCACTATTCTCCTATCTACTTGATAGATCGTGTACTATCACAAGAGCAATTCGATAATAAATTAAGAGCAATATTTGGTGCTTTTGATGCACTTGATGCTTCGTATAAAGACATTCTCAATGTAATTTATCCATTTTATAAATACAGCTTGGAACATGCAGTCAGTGCGAACTTCACTGGGAATTATTTATATCGCAAACAGCATAGAATCATTAGTAGTATCAGTGAATTTGAAGACTTTAAAAAAGATATTCACTACAAGTTCAGTCAACTAGAAAAGCAGGCATTTGTAGTGCGCCAAGACGATGATACATCTCAGTTTATTATCAATTCATATTTTAAGAGGACACCTTCCATTTTTGATAAAAATCCAAAATAAATGTTCAGCAGCTTTCGACAACTTTTGGGGATCAATGCGGGGAAAGAATGGGATCAACTATACAACCAGAACAATCCTTACGGCTACAATCCTCTAATGAATATTTTCAGTCATGTGCGTTCTTTTCATTTGATGGAAGACGACTATCCGAAAGGAGATTTGCCGAGTACTGCTAGGCCTGATGTGCGTTTTCCAGAAGAAGGCGGGTGGGGTAGAATGAACAACTATCATGCGCGCTACAAAAAATGGTCGCAAGATTTTGAAAGCCTACGCGTATCCTTGACGGGCATTAGTTCTTACGACAAGCAAACGAAGAAAGTGAGTATGCGAAAATTTCCCAATAAGTGGTATTCTAAAGCTGATTTGGGAGGAGATTTTAAAACAATTAAAGCCAATGCAAAACGCTATGGCTTGGCTTTCTTTCGACTACACGTACCTAGAGAAAAACGCATTGCACCGCTTATCGCTGCACTAGAAATCGGAAACGAGCCTTGGGGCGATACGGGCATAGAAGGCTATCAAGGCATGATAAAGGGCATCATCGAAGCTTATCAGGAATACTATGGCGAAGCACCCGTTCTTAGCTTAAGTAGTGCTGCTTTTCAGGCGCACCAACCCAAGCATGTCTGGAAATGCCAATATTGCGATTATCCTTCGGGCGACTATGTTGCTAAAATGTTGGATGCGGAGATTCTTCGATCCATTCACGAACTGAATGTGCATCCGTACAGTTTTAGGGTTGGTAGTGTGGAATTGGTAGAGCCGCCAGAATCTGAGGCTTCCGATTTTTCGCATGTACAGTCCATGTTTGCTTATCGCAATCGTATTGGTCGCCCTGATATGAAAATTGCTGCTACCGAATTTGGGTGGGACAGCAAAACGGTGGGGGAGCAAGCGCAGGCTGCTTACACCCTACGCAATATTTTAACAATGGCAAGTATGGGTTTTCATCAATGCTTTCTGTATGAAGGTCTGGACAATCCAAGATTGAAAGGCTTGTATGGCAGTTCGGGTTTATTCACGGTCAAAATGCCAGGCAGACACATCAATCAGCCCAAATTGATCTATAAAAGCCTCTTGCAATTTATGAATCTGTTGGGGGATATGCAATTCAAGGAGCGTCTGCAAGCCAATGAAACTGCTCATATCTATCTCTTAGGCGATGAAAAGAGCTATACTCACATAGTAGCTTGGCGACCACTTCGGATCAATCATACCAATCAGTCCAACCAAGCAGATTGGATTAGCGTTTCTGATTTTTTGACTCAAAAAGAAATGCAACTGTACCCAGCGTTTTACAAACTAGATGGAGCAATAGGGCTAGATGAAAAACTGAGGTGTCAACACCAAGGCAAGACACATTCTACGCAGGATTACATTCGTCAAGCAGGTAAAAATCTTCAAATGAAACTTGCCGCGATTCCTTATGTTTTCTCTATAATGAAAAAGTGATGGGCTTCCTAAATAGACAATCAGAAATTTTTAATTATCCATTTTCAATTTGGCGATCATCTTGTAAAATACATCCATGCAAGCATACTGGAAACTCCTTGTTGAACATTTGTATCAGGACTTTATTGATTTCTTCTTGCCTGATTGGACAAATAAAATTGACTTTAGTCGTCCTGCTACCTTCTTGAACTTACCGGAAAGTGTAGTAGCTGGAAGCGTAGATCAGAGGCAAGAGAACTTGGTAATAGGATTGAGATTTCAAGACCAACAAAACGCACTTCTACTATTCTGTTTAGAGCGTACAGGCTATGAAAACAAGAATTTTGGAGAACAACTCTTCAAAGATCATATCGCCACCCTAGAGGAAGTAGAATTTAAAATCCCAACGGCTACTTTTGTACTTTTTCTCGCTAATTCTTTGCCCTATCGACACGAACAATACAGTTACGAATTTGCGCAGACTAACATCCAAATGACTTTCGCACATTATATTGTGAGGGAGCAGTATTTGGATGATCTTTGGGAAATGGTTAATCCGATTGCTTTTGCGGTTGCTGCTTGTCGGCTGCGACTAGAAAATGAACGACATCCCAAGGGACGTTTTGATACGAAGAAAGTCCTGGTACAAAAACTTTTGGAACGCTTCATCCACCAGCGCATCAATATAGATGCGGTCTCTGCGCTATTACAGTTCATCTTACCTGTTCTGGATTTAAGTCCTGCATTGGAAATGAATCTTCGCGATGAAACGAAAGCCTTCATCGCCAATCAAAATACGATTGGAGTGGAACAAAAAGCCATTCTGTTGCAAATATTGAGTGGAAAAAAATAAAAAACATTTTTTGTTTTAAAATTAAAAACATTTTGTTTTAATTTGTGCATCCTTTTAATGGAATGAAGTAACAAAATGTTTTATGACATGAATATCAGGCACTTACAAAAATGGAAAAACACCAAAAAATATCTATGGTCGATTAAAGGCTTGCTCCTCGTGCTAGGCATCCTTTTTCTTTGGTGGAAAGATGTTTCCATACAAATAGGTATGAAAGATATAGCACAAACACCCAAAACAGCAACGCAAGCACAAGATTTTGCCGCAGAAGAGACAACTACTTTAGCCAAAAACGTATCTCACTTTTTGGCTTCAAAAGCGCAGCCCAAAGCAGCGCCCAACACTAGCAAAGAATCATCTAATATCAGTTCTAATCTGGCAAATACGTATTCTAATCTCACTTATAGCGACCCGAATTTGGGCAGCAAATCAGGAGTGGATAGCCGTGCTAGAGCGGCAAAGCGCAAAAAGCAAAGAGCCTACGTGGACCGATTTGCAAATGCGGCGGTGAAGGAAATGGAAAAATATGGCATTCCAGCGAGCATTACATTAGCACAAGGCTTGATCGAAAGCAATTGTGGCGAAAGCCGTTTGGCAAGCAGCAATAATAATCATTTTGGGATCAAATGCTTTTCCAGAACCTGTAAGAAAGGACATTGTAGCAACTTCACAGACGATACGCACAAAGATTTTTTCAGAATATACAAATCTCCTTGGGAAAGTTATCGTTCGCACAGTATTCTGCTACAAAAAAATCGCTACAAAGCCCTCTACAAATTGTCCAAAACCGACTACAAAGGCTGGGCAAAAGGTTTGAAAAAAGCAGGCTATGCTACTGATCCACTTTATGCCAATAAACTAATTAATCTGATTCAAGATTTGAAGTTGTATGAATACGATCGCTAGTGCGACTAGTTCAAATTACTTAGCTGAAAATTTTCCTTTTTGAGGCTTTCTTGTAAGATCAGATTTTTTCTGCGAAAAAATCCAATTTCCTTACAAAAGGATTCTCCGTCAAAAATTCTATGTAAGTAAATACATTGTAAACTAAGTTTGTTTTGACTTTGAGAAGTGAGAAGTTCCTTAGAATTTCGAGCTTCGAAAAACCCATCTGCCGGCGGCGAACAAGGGGTGAGGGAGAAAAAAGGGTTTTTCTAAAACCCTTTTTTCTCCCTCAAACTCCTACACCTAAAATGCAAAGAAACTTTTGTTAGCGCGTAGTAAATTTCTGATGACTTAGTTCTACTTTAAGGCTCTAAAACCAAATCACAGCAGGATGCTCAAAGGAGTAAATTTTTATTGCATAAAAACTTACTCCTTTGGAGTTTTCGGATGGAGAGATAGTTTCTTCTGATTTTTTCAAAAAAAATCAGAAGAAACTATCTCTCCGTCCAAAGAAACCCACTGAAAACACAAAGAAAAAACAAGTTTTTTCTTTGTGTTTTCAGTGATTTAGAACCAGGCTGACAAGAGTCTCAATGTAGAATTAGATAAAGTATGAAAATTAGCTTAGGAGCAAGCCCTTATTGTTGAAATAAGCCCTTGCTTTTTTGCAATAGAGTTAAGTGAACGCCAGCCACTTCGTCTATAAAAAGAAACTTCACTTTGGGAAACAGATTATTTTTAGCAACTTGCCAGTCATTCATTTCAGATGATTTAGCATGGGATTTTTTGACCGTATATTTTCTAAGACAAAGGAGGAAGAGGACGTACCAAACATTCGCTTGGGGCGGTACAGCGATTCTTACAAAGAAGAAGAAAATTACGAGGCATGGAATGAAGCCATTGCTACTTTTACAAAGGGTGATTTCTTAATTTCTTTGCAACACTTCTTGCGATATCTGAGGGATGAGCAGGAAGACAATGTCCATTTTTCAGAAGAAAATGGAAAGCTCCGCTTTGAGTTGTACCAGGGATCAAAAAGAATCTGTGGGGAAGCAAATGCACTGACCTTGAAAGCCGAAGCTAAAATTGCGCACACAGAAGATTTCGATGTGCATTTTTGTAGAAGATTACTAGAAAAAAACTTTGACTTAAAGTACAGCCGTTTTGCACTAGATGAAGACAATGACCTGTGCATTGTTTTTGATACCTACGCACTGGATGGTTCTCCCTACAAATTGTATTATGCACTCAAAGAACTCGCAGTCAACGCTGACAAACAGGATGATCTATTGCTGGATGAATTTAAAACGCTGCTCGATCCCGTTGAGAATACACACATCAAGTTTATCCCCGAAAAAGAGAAGGAAATTAAGTATCAGTTTATCGTCGAACAGATTCGGCGTGTTCTTTACACGGTAGAAAAGAAGGCAGAAAACTTAGCCGCTTATCCAGGCGCGGTCTCCTATCAACTGTTGAGTTTAAATTACAAATTGGATTATCTTATTAAACCAGAAGGCTACATGATGGAAGCATTGGAACGCATTCATCGAAAATATTTTGAAAAAGATGAACTGACCAACAAAACCAAAAATCAACGCCTTATTGATGAATTTCAAAAGCTTTTAGCGCGACCCAAAACTGATTTTTTCCGAGAATTTTATCTAACAACCGCTACTTTTGGCATCACAAGTCCCGAAAATCATCGACGAGTAGCCGACTTTATTCGCATGGAACTGCCCAATATGGATTGGTATTACGATAACGCGTATTACGAAGTCGCACTCGCTATTCCCAATTACATCATTGGGTATTGTCTGTTCAACTACGCCATTCCCAAACCAGATCGAGATTTATTTCAGTTGTATTACCGCATCACCGAACCCAGTTTTTTTCAGCAATTGGGATTTCAGGAAGTGCTTTATGACATAGAACGCAAGCAATTCAACCGCCGAGCTATTCGACGAGCCATAGATCAATTGCGTACTAGCAATCACGAGAAATATCCACACTTTCGCCCCATAATGGCTTCGCTCAATTTTGATAACCTAGCCCTATTCTCAAAATCTTACCTCGAAATGGTTCGAGAATTAGATTTATCCAAAAGAGTAATCTAACAATAATCTATGCAATTTTTGAACCATAAAGAATACAAAGAGTTGTACGTTTATTATTTCATCCTATAAAATTTTGATTATCAATTACTTATAAATTATACGCAATACTTAAAGCCTAGCTGCTACTACTTTATCGTTGCCAACTGATAATATTTCCCCTCCTTCGCCATCAATTCATCATGCGTGCCTTGCTCCACGATTTGTCCATGATCCATGACGAAGATCAAATCCATTTGTCGAGCGATGTTGATTTTGTGTGTGATCAAAATAATCGTACGATCTTCGTAGAAAGCTTTTATATTTTCAAAAACAGTGAAAGCGGTCAAGGCATCCAAAGCACTGGTGGGTTCATCCATAATAAGATAAGGAGAGTTTTGATAAACTGTTCGGGCGAGTAGCACGCGTTGGGTTTGTCCTTTGCTGAAAGATTTTCCGCCACTACCTAGCTTAGTTTTTAGCCCTTGATCTAGATCATCCACGATTTCTCGTAGAGCGCACATTTCGATAATGCGATCCAAAAATTCTTGATCTATGGATTCTTCGTCTTTTTTCAATGTGATATTGTAGCGTAAACTTTGATTGAAAAGGACACTTTCCTGCATCAAAATACTACAATTGTCGCGCCAAACATCCGTATTAATGAACTCTAGTTTTTTATCGCCTATCCAGATTCGGCCTTTGGAAGGAGAAAGCAAACGAAGGATTAACTTAACTAAGGTAGATTTGCCACTTCCACTTTCTCCAACTATAGCTACATTGGCGTCGTGCGGAATACTCAAACTCACATCCTTCAAAACGGGTGTTTTGTCGTAGGCAAAAAAGACGTTTTCTATTTTGATGGAAGCCTTTTGCGGAAGATAATCAATGCCGTCGTCGATGAAAGGTTCTACATCGGGGGCTTCCATCACTTTTTTCAAACGATCAAAACTGAGTTTGGCTTCTTGAAACTCCGCAACAAATTGGACGAGCGTATTGGTCTTTCGATTCAGTTCACCAATGATGTATTGAATGGCGAGCATACTACCCAAGGTCATGTCGCCACGCACCACGCTCAATGCCGCAAATAAGATGATAAAAATATCTCGAAATTGATTGATGATAAGTGTACCACCATTATTTTGATTGTGAATGTGAAGCATCTTTAAGCTGGTCTGTGCCAAGAAATTTTGGATCACTTTCCAATTGCCTAAACGGTGAACTTCTAATTTATTGACTTTTATATCATTAATCCCGCTTACTGTCTCTACAATATCTGCTCTAGTTTTTGTGGAAGCTGCAAACTGTAGATTGTCTTGGTTTTCTCTGGCTTTTAAAAACAAAACATCCCAACCGAAGCCTAGCAAGATAGATATAAAATAAACAACACCAATCGTTACATCAAAAATGAAAAGAACGATGCCGAAAGCCAATAACTTCAAAAATAATTCCAGCAAAAAAGAAATGCTTTGCGTAAAGAACCGCTCCACTCGAAAATTATCATTCACCAACTGAATGATCTCTCCAGAGCTCTTTTTAGCGAAAAAAAGAACACTTTTAGTAAGCAATCGCTCCATGAAAGTATTCAATAAATTCATGTTCACTCGAACGCCAATGTGGCGCATCAACCAACCTTTGAAAAGATTGGTGAGGATGTTTCCCATGGTCAATACGAACAAGGACATCGCAACGAGATAAATAAATTCGATGTCTTGGTTATTGATGCCTTGATCCACCAAAGCCCTCGTCACAAAGGGGATAACCAATTCGATGAACATGCCCGCAATCTGGAGCAAGAGTAGTACAGCGACGCCTGATTTGAAGGCTTTTAGACCAAAAATCAGATGCCCGAAGGACGTGTATTGTGATGCTGCTTTCATACCTTATTGTGAGTGCAATAGCGGGGTTCGTTCCTTTCTGCTTATCTCCAATTCAAAATGAACAGTTCCCTACTACAAGTTTATCATTAATTCATGACTTTTGCCATGTCATCCTTTCTGAAATATTCAGTGAAGATAAGTAAAAATTATGTATTTCTTTAAAATATGTGTGGAATAGAAAATGCCGCTATTGTGTGATTCCGTTCAAATTATCTCAAACGCGAACGATTCTTCCTATCTTTTCCGAACGTTTTTCATCAATAAATAGAACTTCCTGCACTAACACTCACCTCGCTTTGTTCAGCAATTTTGTCTTGTTTTTTGGCTTAGGTAGCGTCAATACTTTTTGGTGATTGAACGGATAAGTCAGTGGAAATTAAAAATCAATGCAAAATGAAACGAAGAAATTTCTTAAGAAAAAGTGTATTACTCCCTAGCTTGTTGGGCTTCCATAATCTGCTTTGGAGCAAGTACAAGTCAGCTTCTGGACTGAGCATGGAGCAGTGGAAAAATGTAGTGGATTATGCGCGCTGGTGTCCTACTGTCCATAATCTACAAGCACATCGAATACAAATTACCTCCGCTAGCCGTGCAGCATTGTATTATGATACAGAAAGAACATTACCTTATGGCGACCCTGAGTCCGTTTTTCTAAAAGTGGCTCTGGGCATATTTATTGAGCATTTATCCATAGCCGCAGCCCTTTATGGGAAGCGCATTGAGGTAGAAGAAATATTACCTACAACGCATAGAAAGGGGAAGCTCATTCATTTCGCAAATCTAAAACTGACGGAGCGTCTTCAAGAAAAAGAGATCGCCCACGAATTGATTTTAAAGCGAAGAACCTCCCGAATCGTCTATGAAAGAAGAGCTATTTCACCTAGGACTTTGGATAAAATGAAAGCAGAAGCGGAAGCATTTTCACATTATTTCGATTGGTCTTCTAATCCTAAACTGATTAATACTTTTATGAATATCAACCAGAAAGCCCTTTTCCAAGACCTTGCAGATGATGATGTCCGAAAAGAACTGGATGACCTATTTCGATACAATCAAAAACAAGCCAAAGAGACAAGAGACGGTTTATCGGCGAAGTGCATGGCTTTTCCAAGCGCGCTGATTCGATCTGTTTTTCAGAAGCATAAAAGATGGACAAAGCCACCTTTGAAAGGGCTGCTTAAAAAGACGTATTTGAGTAAATTCAAAAATACCCAAACACTTGCTTGGTTCAGCGGTAAATTTGAGACCAGCGAAGACTTGGTGCAGTCGGGCAGGATGTTTGCTCGAGCATGGCTACGAGCCACGGAGGACAATTGCTACTTACAACCCTTTGGCTCGCTTATCACCAATCCAATCGCTTATGCCCAAATCAACGAAGCATTGCCTGGATCATTCGATAAAGGAAAAATTTGGATGATTTTTCGGATCGGGCATAGCGACGAACCTGCGAGAAGTGAACGCCTCGAATTGAATACGATTCTTTTGAAGGATGAGCAAATAGGAGGAAGCACTTGACAAAGTATTCGCCCCTGAGTGAACGTCAAATTTTTAATCAATCTCTAAACTTTTGATAAGATGAAAGCGAATTTAATTATTCTTTACGCTTGGCTGTTGGAGCTAAGTAGGAAAGTACTGATGTACTCTGATGATAGCATGAAACTAATATTTCTGCCAGGCTTTGAAAAACTGCGAGCTTTCAATGGAAAAATCAAAATGAAAGCAGAATACTTGAAAGCGGTAAAATACGTGCCTGCCTATCGGCAATTAAAGCTGCAACAAGATGATTGCGCTGACAATCGAATACCAGAAACGAGTAAAAATTCTTTTGTGAAAAAATTCAGTATCAGCGATAGATGCGTTGGTGGTATGATTCCTAGTAAAGGCATTATTATTGACGAATCTTCGGGTAGCTCGGGCATACCGACCAATTGGGTTAGAGGTAGGAGAGAACGACAAGTCAATAAGCGATTCATACAGTTTGGCATCAATCGGTTGTTCGGAAAAAAGGAAAAGATCATGATCAATGCCTTTGCCATGGGTTCTTGGGCAACGGGCATCAATGTGTCTATGGCGAGTTCTGCCTTTTCTAGGGTAAAATCAACAGGGCCAGAAGTCGATAAGATTGAAAATACGATTCGCCACTTTGGCACGAAAGAAGAATATATCGTTTTGGGCTATCCCCCTTTTTTGAAATATTTTGTGGATACCACCACTTTGGATTTGGAGCAGTATTGTATTCATTTCATTATGGGTGGAGAAGCGATGAGTGAAGGTTTGAGGGAATATCTACAAGCCAAAGGCATTCAAAAAGTCATCAGTTCTTATGGTGCTTCTGACTTGGAACTAAACATAGGATCAGAAAATGAATTTACCATCAATTTGCGAAAACTGCTGATCAAAGAAGCATCGCTACGAAAGGATTTATTGATAGAGCATCAAAATATTCCGATGATCTTTCAATACAATCCAGCCGATTTTTACATAGAGACAAATGCACAAGATGAACTACTGATTTCGGTGTGTCGAGCGGGCTATGTCGCTCCCAAAATCAGATACAATATTAAGGACAAGGGGCAAACTCTAGCTAATAGTCAATTGATGAAGCAGCTCAAAGAACACCAGATTAATCCCAAAACACTTGGTCACTGCCCTAGTGATTTGCCTTTCCTTTTTCACTTCGGTCGCTCCGATCAGGCGGTCTCTTTTTTTGGTGCTAATATTAGTCCAAGTAATATCGAAGACGTCATCTTTCATATTCCAAAAATCGCCGAAAGCGTACATTCTTTTTGTATCACGACCCAAGAAGATGCCCAAGCCAATAAGCAGTTGTACATTCATCTAGAATCAACCAATGGATTTTTAGCTTTCCAAGCAGGCGCTTTGCGAAAAGAGTTTTTTGAAATGCTCGCCAAAATCAATCAAGATTTTCGAGAAGCTCTGCGGATGCTACCCTTTCAGCAGCAACCTCAATTGCGTTTGCACCGATTTGGAGAAGGACCGTTTCAAAATAAAGACCTTAGAATCAAGACGGCTTATATCCAATGAAAGGCAAATAGTCAAGAATTTTCAATATTCTTCTGAAAAGTTAGGCTTTTTGTGTTCAGATTGAAGGCGCACAAATAGCCTAGCCCCATTCTATTATAAACGCAACCACAATCAATATCCAATACAGGAAAGTTTTTTAACTCTAGGTGTTGTTGCTTAATGACTGCTTTGGGCAAAGGCGTATGACCGTGTACAATTGAACGCCTGCCTAGCCATTGTTGATCTAAATCTCCATACCAGTCTCTGATCCATAGCATGCTTTTTTCATCGCTCAAGGGTTCTCCCAGCTTGAAATTTAGACCCGCATGAACCAGATAGTAATGATCTATTTTGAAATAGTATTTCAGATTATTTAGGAAGATTAAGTGTTCAACTGGAATGTCTTTTGCATCATCTTCAAAGTAGCTATCGATAGTTTGATAACCCCCATTTTTCAGCCAAATATCTAAGGCAAGCTCATCGCCTTTTAGCCCTCTGATCATTAGTTCTTCGTGATTGCCCATAAGGCAATGGACTAAATAACCCTTGGCTTTCAGTTCCAAGATATGGTCAATTACGCCTTTACTATCTGGTCCTCGATCAATGTAATCGCCGAGTAGAAAAAGTTCGTCTGCTTTAGAAAAATTGATTTTTTCTAAGAGTGCCTTGAAAGTTTTTAGGCAGCCATGAATATCTGAAATGGCAAATCGATTCATAGTGATATATACTTGTAGAAGTGAACATTACCCGAATGTATTAACTCTAGGAGGTAGTTGGTATTTATCAAATGGAGTCTCACACAAATCTAGCAAGATTTCATTTGATAAACACCGAAGTAAAAGCATAATATTTTCAGAAGTGCCACCAGCAGTAAGAAACAATTGTTCTATACATTGATAGCTGTGAGATAGAAGTCTGCAAAACGGATTCAGCAATAAGTATTGACTTTTGAATAATTTGTTCGTAATCACGAGATAAACTATCTACTTAGAAACTTGTTTTCATCCTCTAAAAACCTACATTTGTATCCTCATTTTCAGCTTAAAATACATTGTATATTGCTAACGGGATAGATTTGTGCAAACGAATATGTCTGTTTATCATGTCTCAAGCGCGATAAACAGAAAAGAAAATGCACTTTTTTCTCCCTTACCCCTTGTTCGCCGCCGTCGAAGACAGCGGCAGATAGATTTTTTAAAGCTGGAAATTCTAAGGAATGAGGGATGAATAAACTGAGGTTCTTGACAAGATATTTTTGTGCTAATTGAGGCAGAAAAACCGCAATCCGCCTTAGGCGGACATAAGACTTTTTCTAACGAAAAGTAGCGCAAAACCTGTTCGCCTAAGGCGTAAAGATGAAGTCAAGAATCTGAGGTTATTTGTGCGTCGTTCCTAAGGAATTTCTCGCTTCTCGAAATTAAAACAAACTCAGTTTATACAGTACTAAAATACAATTACTAACATGACTTTAGATCAGCTAAAGGAACTCAAAAGGCGTTTGCTCCTGGTAAACGAATATCTTTGACGTCTCCAACCGATTGATTCAAATAGAAGAAAAACAACAACTGACACTCAATCCCAACTTTTGGAACGATCCAAAAGCAGCGGAAGTCGTGATGAAAGAAATCAAAAGCCACAAACACTGGGTGAGCAATTACCAAAGTGTAGAAGTGATTGTTGAGGATTTGGAAGTGCTAGAAGAGTTTCAGCGAGAAGGAGAAGCGACCGAAGCTGAAGTGGAAGCAAAATATCAAGAAGCACTCGCTGCCATTGATGATCTCGAATTCCGATCAACGCTGAACAAGCCCGAGGACGAATTGGGTGCCATTCTGGAAATCAATGCAGGCGCAGGGGGCACAGAAAGCTGCGACTGGTCAGAAATGCTGCTGCGCATGTACCTAATGTGGGCAGAAAAGCAAGGCTATAAAGTTTCGGAACTCAATCGGCAAGACGGCGATGTGGCAGGCATCAAATCAGTGGCTATTGAAATAAAAGGGGATTTTGTTTTTGGTTTAATGAAGGGTGAAAATGGTGTACATCGCTTGGTGCGCATCAGTCCATTCAATTCTCAAGGCAAGCGGATGACTTCTTTCGCCTCCGTTTTTGTGCATCCTTCGGTGGACGAAAGCATCGAAGTAGAGGTAAATCCAGCCGATTTGGAATGGGATACTTTTAGAGCAAGCGGTGCGGGTGGACAGCACGTTAACAAAACAGAATCGGCAGTGCGCGTGCGACATTTGCCTTCTGGTTTAGTAGTGGAGTGCCAGCAAGAACGCTCTCAACACCTCAATCGAGAAAAAGCCATTCAAATGCTGAAATCACGTCTCTATGAACTGGAGTTGCAAAAGCAGCAAGCAGCAAAAAACGAAATCGAATCTGGAAAATCCAGCAACGAATGGGGTTCGCAGATTCGCAGCTATGTCCTAGACGATCGACGCGTGAAGGATCATCGCACCAATTATCAGACCAGCCAAACGGATGCGGTGCTCGACGGAGATTTGGACGGCTTTTTGAAGGCTTATCTGATGAATGAAGGCGTGAGTTGAGGAATATCGAATGACGAAAAAGGAATGATGAATGTCGAAGGAACAAGCGTTTCGTAGCATTTTTCGTTTGTTGCAAATCGCTACCATTGGCGTTTTTGTTGGCAGAGGTTTGCAGCATTTGTGCTTTGGTGCACCTTATCGAACTTTACTCTGGGATGAGGCTTGGATGAGTTGGTTAATAGAAGGGGGATTATTTGATCTTTCTTGGAGCGATTATGTAACAAACGCGGGCGTAGATCAAGGCATTACTGCTTTCACAAAGGGCGTGGGGATTTTCTATTTGATTTGCGCTTTGGTGGCACTTTTACTCAAAAAGCTGCCTCGTTTTTTGCATTATCTGCTCTTGCTAGGAGCGGTCAGTCTCGTTTTTTTGGCTTTTTTGTATTGCAAAGAACGCTTTTTCCAAGCAGGACAGTTTCTAGAGTACAGTTTACAGTTTACTGCGCCCATTTTTCTATATCTTTTTTACAAAGAAAGCGATTCTTCTCAACTTTCAATCTCTGAATCTCTCTTACGCTACCTGAAAATAGCGATTGCTACGACTTTCATTTGTCATGGTTTGTATGCCGTCGGCTATTATCCGCGTCCAGGCCATTTCATGGATATGGTATTGAATATTTTGAATTTAGAGGAAACACAAGTCAAGCAATTTCTATTGTTCGTAGGTATCATGGATTTCATTGCGGCGGTTCTGCTCTTTTTTCCTCGGAAAATTGCGCTGCTCGCCGCTGCTTATATCACTTTTTGGGGCTTCATGACGACTATTGCTAGAGTTTGGGCTTATTTTCAAAGCGACTTCTGGCAAGAAACTTTACTGCGTTGGTTGCCAGAATCGGTGATGCGCTTTCCGCATTTTTTGATTCCTTTGGCGGTTTTGATTTGGTTGATACGAGCAGTTCACGTTATGCGACAGCAAGTGTAACCTACGCTCATCTTGCAAAGCTGCTTATCACATCATACAAGAAGCAAAAAACTAAACAAACGTCACACCAGAGGTGGATAAATATAGCATCATCGGTTACAGACGCGCGACGATCGTTTTTCGTTTTTTATTTTGATGGGCGCGGAACACCTAGACCATCATGGGTTTTGTACTTTTGTTTCGATATTTTTGTTCTCAATCAAACTTTTACACAATTTTCAAACTATCGCTATGGATTTTGCGAAGTGTTTATATGATTTGAGAACAGAAAAGAAGTTATCACGAAAGAAGTTAGGCAAGTTGATTGGTTCTTCAGGCGCAATTATTGGAATGTACGAACGACAGGAACGAACGCCTTCTATTGAAGTGGCGCGCAAGCTCGCTAATGTATCGGAAGTCTCTTTGGATTTTTTGGTTGGCAATACCGACACTCGATTAGATACCAGTATCATTCAGAAGATATTGCAGATTCAACAGTTGCCAGCTACAGACAAGTCGCATCT
This sequence comes from Bacteroidota bacterium, assembly GCA_039201015.1. GTDB lineage: Bacteria > Bacteroidota > Bacteroidia > Chitinophagales > Saprospiraceae > JAAUTG01. Next base: position 20,686 of record JBCCRX010000015.1, read on the forward strand.
CTTTTATCTCATTGATAATATTTTGCAAAATGTAAAAGCTAAACAAGCTTTTGCGCAGTAAAAATTAATTCAGCATGAGTGAGCTAACTCAATTCAAGTACGAAGGCAACAATATTACCTTTGAGTTTACGGATGGCAATAAAATGATTAATGCTACAGAGATGGTCAAGGCTTTTCCAAGTAAAAAGATCAATGACTTTTTAAGACTCAAAAGCACAAAAGAATACATTTTACTCTTGGAAGACCGATACGGGAATTCCCGTATCGCTGATAATCAGTCTGTTAGAGAAGTATTGAAGGTCGTAAAAGGTGGTTTAGGTAAGCAAGGCACTTGGATGGATGAGATTTTAGCACTAAAGTTTGCGGCTTGGCTCTCGCCTAAATTTGATCTTTGGGTTTATGATCGTATTTATGAGTTATTAACCAAAGGACGAGTGGAACTACAACAAACGCCTGCTTCTAATATTATTCAGTCCATTCGTTTGATCGCTGACCAGTTGGAAGCACAAGCCGATAATATTTCCAGTAATACCAACCGCATCGAACAAATCGAAGAAGCCGTTAATGAACTCGAAGCCAAAATCACCTCCACCGATGCCAACTACTTCACTATCGCTGGCTACTGCAGCTTGCACCGCATTTCTTGTCCACTTGATAAAGCCAAGCTTTGGGGTAAAAAAGCCACCACCCTCAGCCGACAACAAAATATTCCTACTGGCACAGCGCATGATGAACGCTTTGGTAGAGTGAGGACTTATCATCAGGAGGTTTTGAGGAAGGTGATCCGTTGATTCAGCATTTTTATACTACACTGCTCCTTTAGGCGAGGACGCCTATACCTTTGTCCGCTTTCGACAAAACATGTCGAAGCGAGCAGCACGTTATGCGCCAGCAGGGGAACAGGAAGCAGCACGTTATGCGCTAGCAGGGGGGCGTGGAAGACTTGGGGCATCGTGGTTTATATATTATTGACTTTTTCTTACTTTCACCCTGTCTATTACGCTAATGTAGTCCCTACCTGATACGAGAGTTTTCTTGTACACTATTTGAGAATTTATGGAATATTTTACGTATCCTCTACCATTAGATGCCTGTACAAAGTCAACATCTAAGCAATTATTACTTAAAACTTTAGCAACTGTAGAATTTTTTAAGAAGTAATACGCTCTTGAGTTATCTGGAATAAGTTCAGAATTATCATTAATCCCTATGATTTTTTTTACTTCTTGTGGAAATCTTGGTCCACTTACAATGATAAGACTATCCCAGTAAAAATTAAATACGCCCTCTAAGTTCATCTGACATTCAGTTTCATACGCGCAATTCAGCTTAAGCTGCGTCTCTAATGTGTTGCATTCATTGCTACACGAAACACATATAATGATAGGATATAGAAATATGATAGTGAAATCAATTACCTCCTTCAAGTTGTGTTCGATCTTCTTCATTAAAACCATTATTGTCTAGTGTATTTAGTGTTTGTCTAGCATTGTCTGCTTGTTCCTTTGATATTTTAGTTCTTTGTATTTTTATATTTCCTTTTTCGTCGGTTGACATAGTCCATAATCCTTCGTTTTGGAAAACATTTATTATCTCGTTTGCGAAATCTATTGAGTTTCCATCAACTCTCTCTCCAATTTCTCTTCCAATTTCATTATTTAGAAAATCAATAATTCCATCAGATAGTACTCGATCTTGGATTAATGGTTCATTGAAATCTACTTTAGCTACTTGCCCTGCTCGCCCACCACCTACCTTAAAGAACGCAATGCTAGCTACAACGTTTTTCGTTGTATGCTGACCAAAGTAAAAGGACTCCTGTCCGTACTTACACCTAATATGCAGCATAAGACGGACAGGAGTCCTAAACTTTTATCCGCGTACAAGCTAGAGCTTGTAGCGAGCAGCATACGTTATGCACGAGCACGGCTTTCTTTAATTTAACTTATATATGATAGTTTTCCCATTTTCATTTGACTTAAAAGTTTTTTCACCTAAACTTTCAACTCTTAATTGATTCCCATCATCCTTTATAATATTCCCATTTTTATAAGACCAGTTTTGACTATTAGGTAAACCTGCATTTTCTATTACTCGTATATCCTCCTGTATGTCATTTCGAGAATATTCAAGTATTCCATCAGATTTAAAAACTAATAGCTTTTCAAGTATTCCATCAGAATCATAAATTGCCTTTTGCCTAAGAGAAAAAATCTGGCTACCTATTTCAAAAAGCGAAGATTCTGAATGTGCATAATTATCATTTTCAACTTCAATTGCTATGCATAACTCCTTTATTTTAGTCGAGTTCTGACCTTTACATCCTAAAAAACTCACTAAGAGCGATGCAAACAATAGTTGATTAATTAACCTTTTTAGTGGTAGGATATTCATTTCCTTCTCTTTTTTCAATAATGACTCTAATGTGCCCAGGATTAGTTTGACTCTTATTTGCTTGGGCTTCAATTTTAGTCAAAATATTATTTGAATAATTATTTGATGGTTTAGAACTTGAGTTTCCAGGGTTACATATACCGAAGCATCCTTCAGAGGCAGCAACTCGGTTATTACCTCCTTTTTGATAATTACCTCCGACATGAATCATTACACCTGCTGCCACATCTTCTTTGTTCCTGTAACCCATTTTGACAGATGTTTGATTGGCTTCGGCGTGCACAACTTCCGAACCATATTGAGTTAATTTTAGGGCTTCAGTCCCGTTTCCTTGTGGATAGCCATTCGGCATTACCTTTCCTGTGAAGTGATTTACATCCCCATCTTTTGGTTCAAAAGCTACATTGCTTGCTATATTACCTCCTCCTTTTTCTACTGTCCAAGCATCACGAGTCATTGAAAATTCCATTTTAAAATTAGGGTCTTCTGTATCAGTCACTTCGACCTTATATAAATCAACTTGAGTAGTTACGCCTCCACTATATCCAAGTACTCTTTGGTCAGCGGTTTTTCCAGTCTTTTGTTTAGTAATCCGAATAATAGGATATTCCTCAGGCGCACGTCCGTCAGGATCTACAAACCGAATCGGATTGTTGAAGGAATATGAGTAAGGCGACCAAGGAGCAAATTCCTCCGCCAACGGATCAACCCCATTCCATCGCCCAATCGTGGCATCATACATCCTAGCCCCATAATCCGACCAACCCAAACGAAAGTCATCATTTAGCTCTTTTCCGTTATACATATAGTCATTTCGAGTGCCAGAATTCGTCACACTCAAACGATCAAAAGTAAGACCGAAAGGATAGTAATGACTTTCTTGTAAGATTTCGGATTCGGTGGCATTGCCGTCATTATTTGAGTCCGCGAAGGTCACTCTATTGTTCCCTAAGTGGTCTTTTAAGGTATATTCGTATTGAAACGTGTTGTCGGCTCTTAATGTACAAAAGCCAGTCATCTTTACGAATAACTGACTTTTATAACTTGAAGAGCATAAAGCATCGAAGTCATAGACATTCGACGATCTGTGTCCTGTTTTAGTTTGTGTAGAATACTTGGACGATCAAGGGTAAATACGTCCATCTAATTATACATAGTTTTAGAAAAAAACACTTCAACCACTTTCCCTTCTTTACTAAACAAAAGTAGCATCTGCAAAGTAATACCATGTTTGTGTCCACCAACATATAAATCTTTGCTTAGAATGTCAGCCAAAATAAAATTATTGGTTGGTTTTGAGAAGGTCAATATTAGTTTTGACGTTTTGTTTCCTGAAATAACTGAAAGGTTTTCACTAACGTATGGTTCAAACCCATATTCTTCCTTAAATAACCCGTCATCTTTAATAAAACGATCATACAATTTAAGCTTTTGAGGTTTAACTTGTCCTTCAAAGAAGTATATCGGAATGAACCGAACAAGACTATCAACTATGTATTGTTGACATTCTTTCTTACTTCTTAATTTTCGGGGAAAAGTTTTTCGTATCTCCTTTTTAACTTCTTTGTTTGATTGTAAGAATGAAAGAGCTGCTATAAACCTTTGCCCTTCATCATTCTGACCACTTACTGATACAGTAAAAAGTAAAACAAAACAAAGAGTTAATATTGATATTGTTTGCATCGCGATTGTCATTTGGATTTTGCTCCTATTACATAAAGAATTATCTAATATTAGATTTTTTCCGTGGAAATTTTACCCATCCTCCTGTGGGAGGATTTTCTAGTCCACTTTTAAGTTCGGATAAAGTTCTACTACTCCAAGCCATGTAAATGTAATCAAGATCATTAGTTACATTATAATACAGATAATTCATCCTTTTCCCATAATCTTCTCCTAGTTGCTTTCTAATTTTATTCATGTTTCTGACGTTTGACCCAGGAATTTTACCGCCATCTAATTTTCTACCTCCAACTCTAGTATGACCTAATTCATGTAGAAAATGCATGCCAAAACCATAGGTTGCTTCATTCAAATCTTCTGAGTATCTAAAAGAAGATATTTGATTAACGTCGAGATTCAATTCATTTTGTCTTTCTTTATTTTTAGATTCCCTAGGAACGTTAGAACCTCCTGTTTCTCTCAACTTCAATTTGACAGTTTCTTTGTGATCTATAGCTTTCATCAACATTTTCCTTGCTCGTTTACTTCCACTTAGTTTTCCTTCGGGCTTTTCGTATGAAAGTATGCCTGAGTTTTCATCATAAGTTATAGAAAGTCCTGTTTGTTCTTGCAGTTCGGATATTATAGTTTCTACATATTCTGTTTTATTTTCTCTATCATACTGTAACGCTTGGCTTATATCGATTTGTTTTCCGTCTGGATCAATTAGTACAATAGGATTATTCGCAACATAAGCATAAGGTGAAATTGGGTAATATTTCTCAGCCAGCGGATCAACCGCATTCCATCTTCCAATAGTCGCATCATACATCCTTGCTCCATAATCCGACCAGCCCAAACGAAAGTCAGCATTTAGCTCTTTTCCGTTATACATATAGTCATTTCGAGTACCAGAATTGGTGACACTCAAACGATCAAAAGTAAGACCAAACGGATAATAATGGCTTTCTTGTAAGATTTCGGATTCGGTGGCATTGCCGTCATTATTTGAGTCCGCGAAGGTCACTCTATTGTTCCCTAAGTGGTCTTTTAAGGTATATTCATACTGAAACGTATTGTCGGCTTTTAATGTACAAAAGCCAGTTATCCTTACGAATAACTGACTTTTGTAGCTTGAAGAGCATAAAGCATCGAAGTCAATAGACATTCGACGATCCGTGTCCTGTTTTAGTTTGTGCAGAATACTTGGACGATCAAGGGGATGAACGCTCCGCTATTCTGTTGCAACAAGCGGACTATCAGTTTGAGCTGCTCTTTACGCTTGATCGGGTGAAGTGATAATCAAGTATTTTACTTAGGGTACTCCTTTAATATCAAAAAATCATCAACTTTGCAATCGTATGCTAAATACGTTTTAGTAGCATCTGATCCACTAAGTGAATAACGTTTCTTCTTTCTATAGACATCAAAATTTGTAACATATATTACTTTTTTATCCTGCTCAATTGAAATAGGAGAAATAACCGTCAAGAGAAGATGACGATGTTTTTTTGTTTTATTGTATAGCAAAGTCTCATCAACAGTTGTAATTTGAAACCCTCCTAAGGTAAAGTGATAACTAGGATGATAATCTTGTTTCCTTACAAAGAAAGTATCAATATATGAACTAGCAGGTGTCCCAAAACTTAATATATGTTTACAAAGGCTTTCGTAGTATGGATCAATAGATTTTTGTGAAAATATTTGAGTTATAGAGTTAATTGCTAAAAATATAATAATAAGTGATTTCATATTTATTTTGGATTTATAAATCTTTTGCTCGGTAATGTTGCTCTAACACCTTGATTATTATAGATATAAATTTTACCGCTGCCTTTTCCAGCTACATACCCCTGCTCGCCCACCACCTACCTCAAAGAACGCAATGCTAGCTACAACGTTTTTCGTTGTATGCTGACCAAAGTAAAAGGACTCCTGTCCGTAATTACACCTAATATGCAGCATAAGACGAACAGGAGTCCTAAACTTTTATCCGCGTACAAGCTAGAGCTTGTAGCGAGCAGCATACGTTATGCGCGAGCAGGGTGCTTGTAACAAGCAGCTTATGTTATGCGCGAACAGGGGGACGATCAGCTTTCTTTTATTTTGGTGGACGTGGAACACCTGCCGCATCGTGGATATCAAGGAAACTCAACGTTAGTAGCCATCCATTTGAATAATTCAATCTCCCCTTTTTTGATATTTAAGATATGAATTTTACAGTTGTCTAGCTCTACAGAATAGGATACTCTATTTCTTCCCTTCAAGGGAAGCTCAATGACAGAATAATAGGAAGTCAGTTTTGCATTATTCACAGGTTTCCAATCGGATATAGTAGTGTTTTCATCGATAGATTCAATCACAATGATTTGGTTACTACTATAGGTAAATACCGTGTAAATAGTTCCCTGTGATATCGCCGTTGCTTTTTTCAATCTACCAATAGATAAAAATCTAAAAGGCTGTAACCTAGTTGTATCTGAATCAGCTACAGAGCTCAGACTTCCATCATATGTAACAACTACAACTTCATGTTTTGAGGATAAATAATTAATCTTGAAAGGCGACTGTGCTTGAAGACTACAAAATACAGTAGTCATAATTAATGATAGGATTGACTTCATACTAATTTTTTTTATTGATCTTACGAACTGACCTCTTGTACTTATCATAATTCATTGTACCTGTAGAACCCCTAGTATTGTAAAATCCAATTGTTTTTGTTGTGGTCGTAGTGGTAACTGTTTTGGGAGAATCACCAGATGTTACAGTATTAGTGCGAGTGGTCTTAGTGCGAGTGAATCCTAAGATTACACTGTTTTGCTGTTCAGTCGTAGCAGCTCCAGTTTGATCTGCCCTGCTCGCTCGCCACTTCCACGATAAAAACGCAATGCTGGCTACAACGTTTTTCGTTGTATGCTGACCAAAGTAAAAGGACTCCTGTCCGTACTTACACCTACTATACAGCATAAGACGGACAGGAGTCCTAAACTTTTGTTCGTGTACAAGCTGGAGCTTGTAACGAGCAGCATACGTTGTGCGCGAGCAGGGTAAGACCGCGACCATCGTGGGTGACCATTATGGGAATAACCAGAAATCTTCTACATTGGAACTCAAGCAGTATGTTCTACCTTCATATTTTGCATAATTTTTATAGATCAATATTTCTTTCTTATCTAAAATCAACTTATAACGCGGTTTAAATTTTAAAACACAAAATTTAGATTCGTTAAGAAGGGTTGATATTTCATTTATTCTTAGAGCATCATCAATCACTAATTTTTCTTGAATCCCTACTTTTTGTACAATTATATGCTCAACATCATCTTCAATATTTATTGAATACTTTTGCACACAACTTCCAATACAAAACGCAAGAAGAACTACATAGCTCTTTGCAAAGAATACTAAGCAAAATATTTTGTCTAAGCTTTTGAAATGATTCATCTGTCACAAATTTTTGGCATTTAATTTCCTTTAACTCCATTTATGAAAGAATTATTTACCTTATCCTTTGGGTCTTTCAAAACTTGCACCCCGCCACGCATACTTTCTTTGGTATCTTTCCACAATTGATTTGGTGTAGTAGATGTACCTACTAATGGAATTTTCTCTTTACCAACATCATTTGGCTGCATAGAAACTATTTCGAAGGGGTTATTGCTTCTCGTTTCTAATACAGACTTAACTCCCTCAGAAGCAAAGTCAGAACAATTACATTTTTGCCCATTGTAACTTTCGTTACTACTCTTAAAGTCAGACAGGTCAGATAAAACCTTTTGATCCTCTTCATATGATGTTTCTATTTTAAGAACACCGTCAGGATTGTAACCTTCCGAACCTGTAACATCTGTATTAATAAGCTCATCTAATGTTACAGAGGTATTCTCTCCATAAGCAGCAGGAACATTATCACCTGAATTTGTCATTCCAACACCTTCACTTGGCCATAAGTCTTGATATGTATATGTACCATCCTCAACGTAGTTTCCATCGGCATCTTGAACATAATTTGAAACTGCTATATCCCTGCTCGCTCGCCACTTCCACGATAAAAACGCAATGCTGGCTACAACGTTTTTCGTTGTATGCTGACCAAAGTAAAAGGACTCTTGTCCATACTTACACCTACTATACAGCATAAGACGGACAGGAGTCCTAAACTTTTATCCGTGTACAAGCTGGAGCTTGTAACGAGCAACTCATGTTATGCGCGAACAGGTGCCATATGCTCATCCCATTTTACAAAACACAAAAACCAATCATCCTTACGAACAACTGACTTTTGTTACTGTATAAGCTTATCGTATCGCAGTTTCAAACTGCGACAATCCGTTATTTTGGAAGACCGAGACCATCGTGGATGCGACGATTATTTTTATATGTTATATTGATACGTAACCCTGATTTATAAGTTCTTTTATTAATGGATAGGATTCTTTCAGTAAGTTATCCTTATCAGGCACTTCACAATCAAACCCGATAGATTTATAATAATATAATGTTTCTCCATTTTCGACTAACTGAAAAATGCTTTCCAAACTATCAGACCCTAAACAATCTCTAACATAAAATTGAGATGAAAGATTTTCAGTCAAATTTTTAATTTTCACGACTGCTCTGTCATCTGATGCTAATTCAAAAGCCTTTTTCAATTCTAAGTTACCATCAATATTCAAAACATAAAATTTCTCCTTATCAAATAATATTAATATTGCATAAGTGTGTTTGGGAGCAAGGTTTAAGTCCTTAGAAAAATAAAACAGTTCAGTATATTTTATATCAAGTTTTTGATAATAGGATTTTACTGCTTTTTTAAATTTCTCTTTTACTAAATTTTCGTCTATCGCTTTAACATCTTGGGCTTGGTACAAACATTCCCTACTGATTTTTGATGGAGTGAAGCAGGAGGTTTGTATGAAAAAAACTGGTAAAAAAAGTAAGAATATTTCTATCTTATTCATTTTTATATATTTTGTATTTGTAACAAAAAATTCCTGACAACCTAACGATGAGATTATCAGGAATTTGTTGAATATCTACTAATTATTACCCTTTTCATCAGGAATAATTACTCGGTCTCCATAATTTTTTCTGGTCGGAAGGTCGTTTGCAGCCCTTACCTCATTTTCAAATATAACTGCCCTATATTCAGATGTTTTTGGACCTTTTCCGTCTTTATCCCCAGGGTCGTCCCCAATTGGTTCCATTTTGTTTGGATTGAAAACTCCCTCAGCCATATCGCTTGAATGTTTCAACTCATGTCCAAGCGTCGAAGTAGGAGTACCTCCTTCGGGGCGTGCCAAATCAGGATTAGGGTCAATATATAGATTTGAACCCGAACCTTCACCTGTACCTACGACTCGTCCTCCAGACCTGTCTGTCGCCAATCCTTCTTCCAAAGAAGCTCGCTTTGCTGCCAAAGTCTCTTTTCCTTCACTATCTGCCGCGACAGTAGCAGCAGTATTTCCTACTTGACCACCTAATTTTTTACTTTTTCCTTTTGTAGCTTTGATAATCCTGACTGTGAGTTTATTTCCATTCTTATCTCTCGCTTGTTTCAAGTTCCTAATTAATGTTCTTCCAGCTTCAGACTTTTTTATGTTGCGAATTGCTCGCCTAATTTGGCGCTTAAATTTAAACTGGAAAAAAGTTCCAACCTTAATCTGCCTACCGTCAGGGTCTATGAAAATAATTGGATTATTTGCAACGTAAACATATGGTGAGATACTTGCATATTTCTCTGCCAATGGGTCAACGCTCAAAAACCACCCAATCCCCTACATCATAAATATAAAAATCATAGTCATCATAGCCCAACAAAGCGACCACAAAAAAATAAAGCGCAGCTCCAAACGGAACTACGCTTTATTGTATCTATCACGAAATGAAGCGAACAGCTGATGGCAAACTACCAACAGCTAGTTGCATTTACTTCGCGACCATAAATCGTGCTTCTTTCACGACATCTTGACCGATCATTCGGAAGTAGTAAATACCATTGGTCAAGTCCGCAGTGGGTACTTGCAAGGTATTGATGCCTTCAAAGATCGCTTGAGAGTTGAAAAGTTTCACGATTCTTCCATTCGTATCTATAATCTGTACATCTACCGAGCGGTCGTCGCTGGCTTCCACACGGATGTTCAATTCCGTCGTCGTAGGATTCGGGAAGAGCGTCATATCCATCGTGAAAGCATCTGGACTGGTAAAGTCTGGATTGGTAATGATGAAATTACCCGCACCTGCTTGCGTCAAAGTGAATACGCCAGATTCGCCCGTAGAAGTCACCACATTCAATTCGGCTGTTCTAGATTCTGAGCTATCATTCGCATCGTAGAAGACTTTAATGAAAGCGGTGCCTTCGCCTTCTTTGCCGAAGAACTCTACCCAGTCTGCATCCGTTGAGATGCCCCAAATGGCGTTGGTGAAGATCACGAATTGTCCTTCGCCCGATCCGCTGCCTACTTCTAAGCTAGGAGGACGCAACTCAAAGAATACCTCAACATCTGCGGAAGCACCCTGCGTGACCGTTACGGTTGCCATTGCACCGTCAGCTGTCATAGCAGTGATTGTCGCTGTACGACCTTCGATGGCACTATTAGAAGCATAATCTACGCCTATGGTCGCATTACCCGAACCGTCCGCGGTGGATAAAGTAATCCAATCGGCAGCCGTAGAAACTGTCCAATCTGCATTGGAGATCAGTTCGAAGCTGGTACTGCCTTCTACTGCATTGACTTCTATTGCATCTGGTGTAGCGGCGATGAAGTCGTCTGTGCCTGCTTGCGTCAAGGTAAATGTACCCGTCTCACCAGTCGTAGCAACAATGTCTAGTACTGTCGTGCGTGCTGGTCCTTCCATATTTTCATCGTAGAAAACCTTGATGAAAGCTGTGCCAGAACCGGAACTTGGGAAAATCTGGATGTTATCCAAACCTTCTGTATCAATTGACCAAGTGGTATTGGTAAATACTACAAACACCGTTTCGCCTGCATTTTGATCGACCACTCTGCTTGGTGGACGGATTTCTAGGAAGCGATCACTAGGATCATCCAATTCTGGTAGGAGTACGGCATCAATGACGTGTACGACTCCATTGTCTGCTTGAATATCCGCTACAATAACTTGTGCATCGTTGATGAAGATATTTCCCGCCGTATCTATGCTCACGGTGATGTCTTGACCTTGCAAAGTTGTTGCGGTCTGTCCATCACTCAAGTCGCTAGAAAGTACTTCTGCACCTAGTACGTGGTACAATAGAATTTGTGCCAAATCGCCCGTTGGGTCTTCTAGCAATGTCTCTACTGTGCCTTCTGGAAGTGCTGCAAAAGCATCATCGGTTGGTGCAAAGACCGTAAATGGACCTTCGCCACTCAAATCATCCGCCAGTTCTGCTGCGATTACTGCTGCTTCTAATGTGTTGTGGATGTCACTGTTCACGATGATGTCCACGACTGTTGTCGTCTCAGTTACTGTTGGTAGTAGAACTGCATCAATAACGTGTACCACTCCATTATCGGCTTGTAGATCGGCTACGATGACTTCTGCATCATTGATGAAGATACCGTCGTCGTTGATCGTTACAGTGATGTCATCGCCTTGCAAAGTAGTTGCGGTTAAGCCATCGCTCAAGTCTGTAGAAAGTACTTCTGCTCCTAATACATGGTACAACAGAATTTGTGCCAAATCGCCCGTTGGGTCTTCTAGCAATGTTTCTACGGTACCTTCTGGAAGTGCTGCGAAAGCATCGTCGGTTGGTGCAAAGACCGTAAATGGACCTTCACCGCTTAAATCATCCGCTAGTTCTGCTGCGATGACCGCTGCTTCCAGTGTATTGTGTATATCACTATTCACGATAATATCGACTACTGTCGTTGGAGGTGCTGGTGGCAATAGTACGGCATCAATGACGTGTACTACACCATTATCCGCTAGAATATCTGCTGCTGTAACTTGCGCATCATTGATGAAGATATTTCCATCCGCATCAATCGTGACGGTAATGTCTTCGCCTAGCAAAGTAGTCGCCGTCTGTCCGTCGCTCAAATCAGAAGAAAGGACTCTTGCATTCAATACATGATACAACAAGATGTTTGCTAAATCACTGGTTGGACCTTCTAGTAAGGCATCCAATACACCTTCTGGTAGTGCTGCAAAAGCATCATCGGTTGGTGCAAAAACCGTGAATGGACCTTCGCCACTCAAATCATCTGCTAGTTCTGCCGCTATTACGGCTGCTTCTAGTGTGTTGTGGATTGGACTATTCACAATGATGTCCACTACTGTTGCTGGAAGATCGGCTTCTTCTCTAATTACGGTGATAAAGTTATCCGATAGATCGAAGCAATCATCTGAAAGTGCAATTGCCGAAGCAGTGTCACCTGCCATTGCGGTCAAGTTGCCTGTGTAGGATAGTCCCCAAACACGACATACACCTGGTCCTGCGCCTTCAAAATTCTGAGAATTTCCAGGAGGAATGCCCAAAATCACATTATTATCATCGGTGACAACATAAGTGAAGTTTTCACCAAAAGCATCGCTAGAAGTGAAGCTCAATATGTCATCTATACCGTCGCCTACGGTTACCGTAGCTTCGGTTGTTCCGTCTTCTAACGCAACTGTTCCACCGCCCACTACATCTTCACAATCTACTTCTGCTGGTGGCGTCAATACGGCATCAATGACGTGTACGACTCCATTTTCTGCTAGTATATCTGCCGTGATTACTTGTGCATCGTTGATAAAGATGTTTCCATCCGCATCAATCGTAACGGTAATATCTTCTCCCAAGAGAGTGGTAGCCGTTTGTCCATCGCTTAAATCTGTAGAAAGTACCCGTGCATTCAATACGTGATACAGCAATACTTCTCCCAAATCATTAGGATCGGCTAGAAGAGAATCTAATACGCCATCTGGTAGTGCTGCAAAAGCATCATCGGTAGGTGCAAAGACCGTGAATGGCCCTTCGCCACTCAAATCGTCTGCTAAACCTGCTGCAATTACGCCTACTTCTAATGTGGTATGTATTTCACTTTCTACAATAATATCTACTACCGTTGCTGGCAAGGCTGGCGGTGGTAGCAATACGGCGTCAATAACGTGTACCACACCATTTTCTGCTAATATATCAGCTACGATGACCTCTGCATCATTGATGAAAATACCGTCGTCGTTGATCGTTACAGTAACATCATCGCCTTGCAAAGTCGTTGCGGTCAAGCCATCGCTTAAATCTGTGGAAAGCACTTGTGTACCTAGTACGTGGTACAATAGAATTTGCGCCAAATCACCCGTTGGGTCTTCTAGCAATGTTTCTACGGTACCTTCTGGAAGTGCGGCAAAAGCATCATCCGTTGGTGCAAAGACCGTAAATGGTCCTTCCCCGCTTAAATCATCCGCTAGTTCTGCTGCGATGACCGCTGCTTCTAATGTGTTGTGTATTTCACTTTCTACAATAATATCTACTACCGTTGCTGGCAATGCTGGCGGTGGTAGCAATACGGCGTCAATGACATGCACAACACCATTATCCGTTGTTATATCTGCTACGATGACCTCTGCATCATTGATGAAAATACCGTCGTCGTTGATCGTTACGGTAACATCATCGCCTTGCAAAGTCGTTGCGGTCAAGCCATCGCTCAAGTCTGTGGAAAGCACTTGTGTACCTAGTACGTGGTACAATAGAATTTGCG
>JBCCRX010000016.1:0-32837 GCA_039201015.1 Bacteroidota bacterium
CATTTTTGAACGGCTCTTTTTCCTTCTAAAAATACTTAAAAATAGTTCCGTAACTACTGCTATGCAACGATTTTGAAGCACTTTTACAAGAAAAAATAACTCGCTCAAAATTTGACGCTTATTCAAACCCACCTACTTATGGCTTGTGATTTGTATCTTTGATTGCCTTTTCGATCACAAAGTGGTAAGTAAATGACAAGCATTAGAAATCAGACTTTTGAAGTTTTTAAAAACTTCAAAAGTCTCCAAACAAAGGATAAGAAATGTCATTTTTGCCTTCAAAATTCACAGACATATTCAATATTTGGTCAGAAAAAATGACATTTCTAAGTACTTAAAATCTAAGAGCATGTTTGGAGCATTATCTTCCTGTAAACCAATATTTTACGAACTTGACTTTGAAAATAATAGCTCGTTTATCCCGACCTGTCCGCCTCAGGCTGATAAAGTCGCTATAATTTTCTTCGTCAAACCGTGTCCGCCTTAGGCGTGAACCGCAAACTACTGATTTACAGTTCAATCCTGCTCCAAACATGCTCTAAATCAGTCCCTACCTAACAACCGATAGCTTCCTCGTTTCTATGCGATCGCCAATACGAAAAATCAAGAGGTAAATGCCCGCATTCAATTGATCGGTATCAAGCCTAGCAGTAAGCACTCCCTTTTCTTGATAAGTTGCTGGAAGCACTTTTAGTAGTTGTTTTCCCGTAAGATCATACAAATCAATCACAACTTCAGCATCTACGTCCATACGGAGCGCAATATTGGTTTGTTGGCGACTTGGATTTGGGAAAATGCTAATCTGATTTTCCTGCAAGGTGGAGATTTCTGCTGTCCGTTCTTCGATACTTTGTGTAGATTGTTCTGTTTCACACTCGCTAAAGCTACCAATCTGAGCCGTGAAGCTGGCATTTTTTTCCACTCGGAAGTTAGGAGAAAGCACTATGCTCTGACCTGCTTCAAAGGTGACACTGGTGTTGGCCGCTACTCGCCCCGTAGAAGTGATGGTATTCAATGCGCTGTAAATACCGCCCTCAATTGGATTACCATTTACGGAAAGATTTACTGGGCAAGTTGGACTGAGTTCGGTCAGTTCCTTTACGAATACTTGCCAGCGTCCATCTTCTTGTGGAGTACCACTCAATATTGTTCCCTTTGATATGGCAGCCATGCTAGTTGCCCAAAATACTTCATTGACTGGATCGAGGGACATTTTGGTGTAGTCCCCCCAACGATTTCTACTGCCGCCAAACCGCCTATTGTAATCTGCTATTCCCTCTTTCACAATAAGACTATTACCGACCGCACCCGTTGTACCATCAATAGAAGTCGCGTAAGCACCCGCAAAGGTATTTGCACCACTTGCGCTGAAAGAAAGTGCTGCATTTCCACTAGAATTCACGGCAATCGAAGGAAAAAAAGTACTAATCCCTGATTCGATGTCCTCTCCACCTACCTCACCTTGTATATTCAATGTACCTGGATTGATACCATCTACATTGAGCTTCGTCCAATAAGCCGTTGCTTGATTCGCATTTGCGCCACTGCTCGGACGGACCGTTGCTGCTACCCACAGTTCATCATTTCGCCAAACGGCATTCAAAGCCCTTCTGTCGTTGGTCGCTATATTGATGGAAGTATTGGGTTGATCCGCTTCGGGCAAAGCAGCAGCAGTGTTGTCAATATTTCCTACGAATATAAGTTCTTGAGAAAAGGTAGGATTGGAAAGTGGATTAGTAATGGTAAAGTTTTGAATAAATTCGTCTGCTCCATTTGTGAGTCCTGAATAGGAAACTAAAAATGCACCTAATCCAGCGGGTAATGTGCCGAAGACATGTGTGGGTTGTAAAGTCACATTAGAACCTGCGCCCGCTTCTATCACTGGATTGTAGAGATTGAAGTCATTATTGGTCGCCAGACTTTCATTGGTGGAAGTCACGCCATCGTAAATACCACCATTCACACCTTTATCTACTATAATTAAATTGGACTCACAATAGAAATCTGTGTTCAAATTAAAATAATTTCCTGTGATATAAATAGCTTGATCATCAACCGCAAGACCAGGATAATCGAACCAACAACCATTATCTCTTGCATCTATCGCTTGGTAGTACCAGGTGCCGCCTGGATCGGCAGTAGCGGAAACGGCGAGCAAGACTCTAGAGATACTATTTCCTACTTTGATTAGCGTCACTGCCACAAAACGATTTTCGTACTGATCCCAAATAATTTTAGGGTCAAAAGTCCCGTTTTCTGGTGATAGAGGCGAAAAGAAACTTGCCAGCGATTGCGAGAATCCAGCCAATTGATTGCCACCTTTCGTGTAGCAATCAATTGATCGATTGAGGACATAGCATACATGGCTTGTCCCAACTGCACCGTGAGGATCAGGAGGAATCGTGAAGCTTCCATTGTTATTGGCATCTTCATTGAAGTCAACGCCATCAATTAATAGACCAGACATTAGGCTTTCTTCTTCCCAAGCATAGTTGGGTTTAGATTGTAAAAAGTGTTTGGTAGGAGCAGGAACACTGGTCGGGACGCGCTCTTTTTTCTTTTTATTAATCAATGGAATTTCGTGACTGATAACAACAGTATTGTTCTCCGTCACCAGCAGAGATTCGCTACCAATAGGGTCTAAACCAGCATTAATCAGGTATTGATTGTACAGTTCGAGCGGCACTTCTATTTGTCTGGTGGCTGCTTCTGCTGGTCCGTCGAACAAGCTGGGATTGCTGTCGCCAATTTGCTGGGCGAATAATCCGAGAAATGGATACATTAATAATAAAAGGGTGATAAATTTGGATAAAAAATGCATGATAATAGGTATTGTGTGTGTTTTAGTAAAATAAATGAAAGGCGAAAAAACGATATGTATGTAGATTTCGTAAAAGCTCACAAAAATCATTAAAGACTGGAAGAAACAGTCATAATACAATAAAAGTTACTTTATTCTTTCTAAATTTTACGTTTTTCCGAAATTCATATGCAAAAAATAAAATTGTGTAATAAGTTATGTTATAAAATCAAACTACTTTTGGTGCTATAATGAATCTTTCAATTTTCTTTTATTTTTCTCTCTGTGAAAATCTTTTCTATAGTAGTTATTCACAAAAATTTTTAACTCGCTCGAAAGTGTTGTAAAATATACTTTCTACTCCTCAAAAATATTATTGTGAATAAGGTCTTATATTTAATTTAAAATACTTGCTGTTTCCAAACAAACCTTTAAAATAAAACCACCATTCCCTACCCATTTCCACACGTTCAAAAGGTTGTACCACAATTAAACAACTTCTGGTTTAACTTTTGCTGCTAATCTTCGTAACTAAGTAACGATCAAAGAATAACTTCTCAATTTATGACCAAGCGTAGGTAAGGCATCCCATCCGCTAGCGGTTCTCTTCGTTGAAAAGATACTTAATCTTTTCTGCAAGCAACACTACGAGAATGTTGAAAAGCCTCGCCAGCCAAAAGAATTCAGCCGTAAGCGGTTCACTTTGAGAAAAGATACTCCATCTTTTCTCTGCGTTCCTATTTTTTGCCTTGCATCAGAACAAAATCTGCTCGGTCAAAATGTAGAACTTATTTTTTGTCCGCTACTAAATAAACTACATCCAGTCACTCGCTAATTAATTGAATATACATAAAATGAAATTTTCAGTCGTCTGCCTTTTTACTGCTATTTTTTTGATAGCAGGAACAACTGCCCATGCCCAAAAGCAGCCTCTGCCCAGTAATATCGGTGCAAAAGTCTTAATCCTCAATCACGGCTATCCTAACTCAATGGATTCTCTTCGATTCACGAATGGCATAGAAGCCTTTTTCAGTAAGCATATCACGCCTCGCCTCAGTTTTGGGATTCCTTTTAAACTAGGCGTAAGTCACCTACCAGAAACAAGAAACAATACCAATTTCATTAGTCTAGATGCTTTATTGCAATTCCATTTTTCGGATTACGATGCTGCTGTCAGTCCTTACCTGTTCGCAGGCGGTGGCGTCGTGGTAGAGAATTTTGAAGAAAATAATATTCAAATTCCTGGTGGTTTAGGAGTCCATTTAAGACTCGCGCCCAATTCCTTTTTGAATCTACAAGCAGAATACCGCTATGGATTGACCAAGGATTTTAGGGATAATGTTCAGCTTGGTATTGGTTATACTTATCGCTTGGGGAAAACAAAAATGGACGAAGATGGCGACGGCGTACCAGATGACATAGATCAATGCCCAACGGAAATCGGAACAAAAGATTTGGCGGGTTGCCCTGATTCGGATGGTGATGGCATTACGGATATTGCGGATGCTTGCCCCAATTTGTACGGTCCAGAATCTATGCTGGGTTGTCCCGATAGTGATGAAGATGGTATCCCTGATAGTGAAGATAAATGTCCTGACGATGCGGGGAGGAAAGTGACAGATGGTTGTCCTGATAGCGACGAAGATGGTTGGGTAGATGCAGAAGATGAGTGTCCAGATTTGGCTGGAGCGGCAAAAGGTTGTCCAGATGCTGACGGAGATCGTATTCCTGATAAAGACGATGCTTGCCCTAACGACAAAGGAACGCTTGCTTCCAATGGATGCCCTAGTGGCGATAGCGATGCGGATGGTATATTAGATGAAAACGATCAATGTCCAAATGAAAAGGGAAGTATTGCTACAAAAGGTTGCCCCGATGCCGATGAAGACGGCATTATAGACTCGGAAGATAGATGTCCCAATGCTTACGGTACTTTCAATGGCTGTCCTGATACGGATGGCGATGGTGTGGATGATGCTGATGATGAATGTCCTAGTCGAGTAGGAATAGCTACTAATAATGGCTGTCCAGAAGCAAAGTCCATTGAGCAAATAGAACAAGAAAGCGATAATCAATTGACAGAGCGAGAAGTAAGCGCAGCGGAGAAAGATTTCATGGAAGATATAGCGGAAGAGGAAGATGCTTATTTCGAGCGATCTAAAGTGCGAAAAGAGGTAAAAATTGAATCGGCAGATCAAGATATTCTAGCGAATGCCGCACAATCCATTCAGTTTGAGATTGCGAGCGCAGTTTTGAAAAGTCAGTCTTATCTTATTTTGAAAGAAGTAGCCGAAGTATTGCAACGCTACCCTTACCTCACTATCAATATCGAAGGACATACCGACGATGTGGGGCGAACGGCTGCTAACCAACTGCTTTCTGAACAAAGAGCCAAAGCTTGCTACGAATTTCTGTTGTCTTTGGGATTGGACTCCGAACGTATGTCCTATGTGGGCTACGGCGAACTCCGACCATTGAGAAACAATGGTTCAAAAGAAGGGCGCGCTTACAATAGAAGGGTAGAGTTTAAGTTGTATGAGTAAGTCGCTTGACTAAAAAAGTCCCTTTTATCATTGGTTCTTTGGTGATTTTTGTAAAATCTAAGAAGCTGTTTTGATTTATTTTTTGAGAATTGTTGCTTACCAATTGAGGCAGCAAAAACGGAGTTTAGCCATCGCTAAAACTTGTCTGCCTCTGGCTGAGGAGTATTTTGCTAACGATAAGTGGTGAAAAAAGGAGCATAACAAAATCGAAGTATTAAATTCAAACAGTTTCTAAATACTAGACTTTTGAAGTTTAAGCTAGAAAGCACTGTATTCAAACCCTTTGAGTTTGAAATTTCAAAAGTCTTAACTCGAAGACTACTCTTTAACGAAACGAATAATAACTGCGTCTTTACCTGCTTGTACCCGCAAGAAGTAATGCCCACTTTGCAAATGATCGACTTCCAAGCGAGCATTGTAGTTGTCCGCTCCCAATACTCTTGTTTGAAGAACTCTCCCCATTACATCCATAACAGCGATTTGGTCAATACTTTGATTGGTATTCAAATTTAAAACATCATTGGCAGGAGAAGGATAAGCCTTAACAGAGAGCTCTCTATTGACTTCCATCCATAGAATTGCTCCTCTATTTTCTACAGCACGACCATTTTGTACACCAGAAGCACCCGCAACAAAACTTGCTATGACTGACCAATCACTTTTTTCGCCCGTACAGTTAGCGCGAACGCGCCATTCGTAAGTCGTGCCAACAATTAGCGGCTGCGCCAAAGCAAAATTTGTTGTAGCTGTACCATTGGTCCATGCGCTTGAACCTGCAATGCGAACCTCTACTCGATAGGTATTTGCACTCGCAACGGGTGACCAGTTCAAAACAGCTGATGTGCCTGTATTATCACTTACGAAAAGACCAATTGGGGCATCGCAAGCAGTAGAACAAGGTGCGCAAGAGCCACCACAATCCACGCCCGTTTCATCACCGTTCTGAATGCCGTCATCGCAAGTAGGTGTATCACAAGGTGGACAATCCGTACCACCACAATCCACGCCTGTTTCGTTGCCATTTTGAATACCGTCATCGCAAGTGGGTTCTTGATTGCCAGTATCACCTGCTGTAAAGATCAAAATACTCGAATAATCACTGCTTTGATTATCGCAGTTAGCACGAACGCGCCATTCGTAGCTCGTACCTTTTTTCAATGGACTAGCTAATACACTCGTCCCAAATACATTTTGCTGATTCCAGTTGTTGGCACCTACGGGGCGTAACTGAGCAGTATAGGAAGTCGCACCATCAACAGCATCCCAAGTCAGAGTGGCTCTAGTATCTTCAATATCTATTGCTGCTAGGGCTGTAGGTACATCGCAAGAAGGTGTCACGCAAGGATCGCAAGAGCCACCACAATCCACGCCCGTTTCGTCACCATTTTGGATGCCATCGTCGCAAGTAGGTGTCGCACAAGGTGGGCAATCTGCGCCGCCGCAGTCCACGCCCGTTTCATCACCATTCCTGATGCCGTCATCGCAAGTTGGGCAAGCAGGACAATCTGGACCGCCACAATCTACGCCCGTTTCATTGCCGTTTTGAATGCCGTCGGTGCAAGTCGTACAATTGTTGCAGTTGCCTTGTCTGATGGTCAAGCGAACTGCAATTTTACAAGGTGGATTATTCAGTGCATTGGCTTCTGCGAGGTAAAAAGTATAAGTGCCAGGTCCACTCACATAAGGACTAGGATCAAAAGTGCTAGAACCCGTCACCACAGCTTCCGACCAACGATCATTTTCGTTTAAAAACCAATCAAAGCAATCGACTGCGTAGCTGGAGCCATCAAAAGAGGTGTGCGTCCGTCCTGCTGTGAAAGTAGGTATGGGATCGCCTTGATTGATTGTTTTGTCGTATTGGGCAGGCGAAGAAAAGTAAGTTGCAGGCTTACTAAAACAAAGATTATTACGGCATGCTTTAGTAACGGTATTGAGTTTGAAATATTGGCAGGGTGTGAAGGTGCTTCGGCAATCGTGATGGTTGTATGTTGTAAAATTGCTTTGTAGTACCGTAGAAGTGTATTGGTCGATTACTGTACCTTCGGCAGGATCAATTTGCAGTCCATTACCATTTACACAATGATAGGCTGCCATATCAAAAGCGCAGCCATTGGTTCGGTAGCAATAGGTATCTTTTCCATTGTCCCGACATTCTTTTGGACATCTGAATTCAAAATTCGGATCGGGCCAGGTATCGCAAATGCCGTCACCTGTATTCAGGCAATTGCTATTGTTCAATGCCGTATGAGGGCGACCTGACTTTTCGTTGGCATTGGTTTGGATGTTCCAAAAGGTATGATAGACACCAAAATAATGGCTCAGCTCGTGATGCGCCAAAGAAGGATTTACCGCACCAAGGTACCGAAAAACAGCATAGTCTCTTTCACTTGGTGGTTTATCAAGGAAGGCAAAAACACCCGAACAACAGTCGTGCTGTCCACCAAAGCCTCCTGACCAATAGATATTAATGATATTATCTTTGTCATAAGCAGGTAGGTCTTTTTCATCTCTTTTGCCATCATTAAATTGATCGTTGGGTTCATTGGGTCCCCATCTTGCCCAATAAAAATCGTACATATCACAGTTGGTCTGTCGAGTGCGCTCTACTTCCACAAATTCTACATTAGAATTTGCAAAATAGCGATTGACGCTGGCAAAAGTAGCATCTAAATCCGCATCGGGAAGCCGCGCAAATCCATTGCCATCTAGGTAGTTTGTACCTTTCCAGTTGGGGCATTCAAAAATGACATTTCGAATAGGAATTCTAATTTTACCGCCATTACAGTTACGCGTATTGAAGGGAACGGTACAGCTTGGATCGGTATTATTGGTGGCTGGGCTGCTGTTTGGGCTCCAGCCCGCCGTACCATAACCAGCAGTCGTTTCTGGGCAGGCATCGAAGTTTTTGGTCATCAAATGTTCTAATCCATTCTCCGAGAAAAAGTCATCACTACATTTCAGCCCTTCGTATGTTCCATTTGCGATCCGATTTTGGACAGCTTGCCGATACAATTCCAAAGTAGAGCTTTGTTGTGCCGAGAGGATAGCGAAAAAAAAGGTGCCAAGCACCAAGGATAGGTAAATTTGTTTCATTGCTAGTTGTGTTCTTTATCTCGATAATGACCGACTATGGATCGTAGGAAAAGTAATACGTAGGTCTCATTTCATAAAAAATATTCATTATCAGTATCCTGTAAACTAAGTTTGTCTTAATTTTGAGAAGCGAGAAATTCCTTAGAATTACGAGCTTCAAAAAACCTATCTGCCACCGCCGAAGACGGCGGCGAACAAGGGGTAAGGGAGAAAAAAGGGTTTTTCTAAAACCCTTTTTTCTCCCTTAAACTCCCCTATATAACATACAAATAAACTTAGTTTACACCGTAATCAGTGTCTTATAAAATAAGAATCTGAACTTATTCCTACCCGTATTCCTATGTTAGGGAATAAGTGATTTTGTGTATTGCTATGCTTATCAACAACAAAATACGAGAACAGTTATACATTTAATTTTTTTATAATGCGTGTAAAGATAAAAGAAATACCAAGCGAAGAGGTATTGAGAAAGCAGCTTTTTTAAGAATGTATAATTATGAAAGAGAAAATGACTAGATAAACAATTGATTATTAGTGCTATAAAACATAGAATAGGCTCATACCAAGTTTTCAAATATACCCTAAATAAGTCTTTATGAAAGTTGCTGGACAATACTAGACAAATCCTTTTAATTGCCGCCCCCTTGTTAAATTACACAGCCTTCCTTTCCTCATTCCTGCGTAGTCTTGGGCAGAAGACCAAGGATAATCAGTTGCCTTTGTGACTAGGCGAGCAATCACTGGGTTTTCGTGGATATAGTAAAAGCATTGATACGCATAACCCCCTTCTTCTGTAAAGCGACAAATTCATCAATCCAATCGTCTTTTGCTTTACAATTATCCTCAAACAATCTACCTAGCCATTGGTGTTCGCGATTGATAGCGCTATCATAACCGCTTTGAAGCGTTCCTATC
The DNA here is from genome assembly GCA_039201015.1 of Bacteroidota bacterium. GTDB lineage: Bacteria > Bacteroidota > Bacteroidia > Chitinophagales > Saprospiraceae > JAAUTG01. The sequence goes on from JBCCRX010000016.1 coordinate 9,352, forward strand.
GCCTCATTGAGCGAGATGAACCGATTCGCATTTCCGTCACGTGTTGAATTCCTTTCCACACCATGTGCTTTTGAGCCATATTTTTGCACAGGTCGCTGCCATTCTACTTGATCGACATGTCGAAAAAAAAGTTCTCAATCTAGATGAGTAGATTGAATATAGAATTGTCAGTGAAAGTGATTGGGCATCAAACACCAAGCAAGGAGATCACCGAAAGGAAGTAGATAAGCGCTCGTTTTCCTCATTATTTCTACCTCAAAATAGTGACATCACCCCGCAAAATTAGTCCTTCTGCTAAATCTAAGCGGAGAATATAATAATAAGTACCTTCTGATAAAGGCTTACCATTTTTGCCTCTGCCGTCCCAGTCGTTGTTGTAAGGAGCGGCTTCGTAAACAACATCTCCCCAGCGATTGAAAATAATCATATCATTATCAGGAAAAGAACCATTTTGCAGTAAATCAAAGATCAATTGTTCGTTGCTATCATCGCCATTTGGCGTAATCACATTGGGCTGATTGTCCAAAAGGGAAGCATCATCTGGAACATCTATTTCTACGGTAACGGTTGCAGAACTACACAGTGTTGGACAAGTCGAACTGCAAAGGGTGTAGGTAAATTGATCAGTTGTTGGTTTTATGGCAGAAGCAGTATAGGTTACTGTTCCGTTGTTCAGGGAAGAAATAGAACCAATACTCGGTTTTTGATCAATTTCTACATTCCAACTCGTAATATTAAATAGATTATCATTGGCGACTAATTTGATACTAATACTGTCTTGCTTATCTAAATCAAGTACAGAACGGTCATTATTAGCGGCGGGAGCAAGTTCCACAGAAATGGTGACAGTATCTGAACTGTAGTTAGGACATTCTGCGGTAGAAAGCGTCCAGACAAAGAAATTATTACCGCGATCTAATCGTCCAATCAATGTTTCTGGACTGTTTGGATCACCGATTATCGCTCCAGAATTGGTTCGCCAAACGCCCGTTGCATTCATCGGTAAATTCGCAAACAGCTCCAAGCTATCTACCTCACAAGTCGCTTCATCGCTGCCTGCGTCTGCTTGTTCAAGCTGGAAATTCTGTGTGATAATGACTTCATCAATCGTAGTACAGCCGTTTTGTTCGTTTGTGACCATCAAAGTATAAGTGCCAGGTGCTTGTATGTCAATCTCTGCATTGGTCTGATTGATACTTTGCCCATTCAATGACCAAGCATAACTAATCGTTTCGCCCGAAGTTGTTGACGCTCCACCCAATCGAATTGATCCGCCACAACCCAGATCAGCATCTTGTCCAGCATCCGCAAGCGGAGCGGCTCTGTCCTCTTCTATCTTGACGGAAGCACTAGCTTCACAAAGGGTCTCCGTATCTCTTACCAATAAAGTATAAGTCCCTGGTGCAGAGATAATTGCAGTATTGTTTGCTGCGGGTGGTACATTGATATTATTTCCTTCTAGGCTCGACCATTCGTATTGGATATTTGGTCCTGATGAGGAATTGAAACCTCTCAATAGTAAAGTACTATCTGCACAAGTGAGCATGCCTGAATTATCAATCACCGCTTCCAGATCAGAAGCAGAAGTGACTTCTACGCTCAGTGAATCAGAGCAGCCATTTTCTTCATTTGTTACCAATAAGGTGTAAACGCCTGGTTCTGTGATTTGAGGCGTGAGTGTATTCACTAGGTTAAGTTCAACGCCATTGGGGTTTTTCCAAACAAAACTTTCAAAGTCGTTCAGATTAGTCGCACTAGCGTCAATTGTCACCATGCCGTCTATACAGTCTAGGGCCAGTGATTCTGGGTCATTGTTAATGACAATCTCAGAAAGTTCTGAGTCTAGATTCAAAACGACGATTGCTTCTCTCGTACAATTCAAATTGGTTTCGGTCACTTCCACTAGTATCAGTCCAGGTGCGCTGATTTCATTGCTAGCAGCACTTGGATCAGGAATGTCTTGATCGTTTTGTGGCGACCAGTTGAAGACATAATCGCCTTCTGAAAGTACATTGATGCTAACGCTTGCTGTGTTTACATCGCAGGTCAAATCGCGTGTAGAATAATCTACTTCAAACCGAATACTAGAAGTGTCGGATTGGGTTACAAGAATACTATCCAATGCCGTGCAGCCAAATGCGTTGGTAACGCGCAATGCAAATAAACCAGGTGCATCTACAGTGGCAATCGCTTCGTTGCCATCAAGAATGACCGCGCCATTATCCAATGCAATCCATTGAAAAGTGCCTGCTGAGGAAGCAGAACCATCCAAGGTAGTTGTTCCGCCTTGACAAGGAATCGGTTCAGCCGCCGCGATAGATACCGTTGGACGATCTTCGGTAAGGGTCACTTCCACAGAATCTATAGAAGAACAACCCGTCTCAATATCTGTTACTTCCAAAATATAAGTACCCGCTTCAAAAACTTCTGCACTATCGGCAAAGGTGCGAACGAAATTGTTCGTGTCAGCAGCCGACCAAGTGTAGGCAAAATTTGTACCGCTAGATGATCCAGTAGCCGCTAAAAAGAGACTTGCCGTTTCTTGACAACCCAAAACGGTATTTCCTACAATATTTACAATAGGTTCGGAAGTAACGGATAGGACTTCGATGCCGTCGAGAGTCGCAGTACAGCCAGTTGTGGTGTTGGTCACTAGGACTTCATAGAATCCAGCTTCACTCACTGTAGGCGCGAAAACAGTGTCCATGCCATTTGCCAGTGGTACGCTGTTGAAAAGCCACTGAACGCTTACTTCATTTCCGCCAGTATTGCTTACGTTGATATTGAGCGTCACTTCCGAAGTATTGCAATCCAATTGGTCAATGAAGCCCACTTCTACGATAGGAAGTTGTTCGTTTGGAATCACTTCTACGGTGTCCGTAGCCGAACAAGCAGATACGCCATCTAGGACATTCAGAATATAAATGCCAGGTATGCTCACTTCGATGCTATCGCTGCCCGTATCAATGATTTGCCCTTCGCTGTCTTGCCACTGAATCAAAATATTTTCATCCACAGTGGTATTGTTTCCACCAAGAGTAACTGCTTCTCCAGAACAATTCAATATTTTATCTACCCCCGCATCCGCTAGGATATTTCTGCGAGCATCCGTCACGATCACAGTATCTCTAGCCCTACAATCTTCGCCTTGCGTGAGTGTCAGAATGTAAGTACCAGGCGCAGTGATCGTCTGTGTTATACTAGTACTATCACCAGTAATTTCGCCTCCGTCTCTAGCAGTCCATCTAAAGGTGCTGCCTTCCGATTGATCTGAATTACTGCCATCCAAAACAAGGCTTTCTTCTTGACAAGTCAGCATTTGGTCTTCTCCTGCATTGACATTGGGCAAATCGGATAAAAATATCGTTACGGTATCTCTGGCACTACAAGTCGTCGAATCGTTAATAACATGCAGTTCAAAAACACCCATTTCTATGCCTTCGTCTATATTAACGAATAAGCTTTGATTTATTTGAGAGCCAGAGCCTTGCAACACATTCCAGTCGAAGCGAATATTTTGTCCTACCGAAGAACCCAAACCTTGCAGGATTGCCGTTGTGTTTCCGCAACTCAAAGTAAAGTCTTGACCCGCATTGGCAATCGGTGGTTCGTGTATGGCTTCTAATATAATAGTATCACTCAAGCTTAGTCCTGTATCATCTATGACGTTGAGGACATAAGTGCCTGCGGGAAGATTGTCTGCTGTCTCACTCACACTGACTGGAACACCAGTACTATCTATATTCGTCCAAAAATATTCATAGCCACTAGGATTTCCGCCGTTTACTACTACACTAATACTGCCATCAGAAGAATCTGTACAATTGGGGCTTTCGCTGGTCACTAGTTCGACTTCCAGCGCATCTGCTACGCATAATTGCCCATTCAGTGGATTCAGGGAAAGATTGGTTTCTCCTGTGATTGGACTTTTTACTTCAAAAGATACAGGCGAACTCGTAACTTCTATATTGGTACAAGAAAGCCGCTCCCCAACTGCTTTGAGGCACAATTCGAATATAACATCTCCGTTGTCTAGCGTCAAGCCCTCGCTACTAGGTTCTGTCCAAGTCAAACCCACGATGCCTAGATTGGCTAAATCTGTTGAGAAATTATCCAAATTCAAACCCGTCAATAAGCCGCTGATATTGATGCTTGCAAATTGGTAGATACTCGGATTCCAATTCATGGAAAAATTGACAGTAGAGAGATCCGTGAAGTTACGCACCGTGAATGGCACGCAGATGATTTCTTGAGGGGCAGCTTCTAATCCACTGGTTACGTTCACAGTTAGTCCAGCGGGATCAAAGACACAGATGTCATTTCCTTGATCGGTCACTTCTATGGAATTACCGCCAGAGTTGTTCGTTACTGCTCGGATAGGATCGGGAAAATCATTGAAGAAAATGGCATCACAAAGTCCTAATTGCGCATTGGCTTTGGCAGTAAAACAGATGCTGAACAAGACGTCTTCGTCGGATAGATTTTCGCCCGCTGCGTTTGCACTCGACCAATCCAAGGACAAAAATCCACTAGCAGCATTGCTTAAATCAAAATCAGATTCCTCTAAACCCGCTACACCAAAATTAGTGACCGAAGTGAAATCAATCTGAGTGGTTTCCCAACCCATTGAGAACTCTAGGCTTACAATTTCTGCAAAATTCTCTGCGGTAATATCCACACAAAAGGATTCGTTGGGAGATACCGTAGCGTTTGCAATGTTTAGGTTCAAACTTTCGGGCGGTAAAATGCTGACGTTCCCATTTCTAGTGTTAAGTCCTGCATTGACGGTGCTGGTTGTACTAACCAAAATGGGCTGTGGTTCGCCCGAAAAACTAATTGGCGTGGAACTGCCTACAGGGCCGACAGCTTTGAAACAAACCGAAAAAATGACTTCATCGTTTTGTTTGAGTTCTCCATTGATGTCATCCCAAGTGAAGGTAATGAATCCAGTTGCTGCATTATCTGTGAAAAAATCGCCTCCTCCTAGATTGCTTAGATTAAAGCCTCCGACCGACTCAAATTCTAGTATTGCAGGGTCCCAATTGACGGAGAAGTTCATTTCATTGACCGCAATAAAGTCTTGCACCGTAAAGTCAATGCAAATGGATTCTCCTGGCTTCACGCCGCCACTGCCTGCTTTTATGGTGACTTCTCCTTCTTGCTCTCTAATGCTTATTCTGCCATCATTCATCAAATTACAGGCATCGCTACCTTCGTTGGAAGTTGCGATTTCAATGGCACGCGGCTCGGAAGAAAAATCAACCAAAGAAGCATCGCCACCTTCACCGATGACTTTAAAGCAAACATCGTACATGGGCGTGTTGTCAGGAACGGAGACACCACCACCCGAAGTCGTGAACCAAGAAAAGATAATGAATCCTTCACCAGAAGCGTTGCCTGTGTTGATTGCTGTACTACTTAAAGAAGGAAAATCTGGATTGATATTGGCAATATTTTGGAATTCTAAAATAGTCGTATCCCAAACCAAGGAGTACTGCACCCCTTCCACGTTGCTGAATTCCTCTGCGGTGATGGTGATGCACACAATCTCTTCTGGATTGGCGACTGCTTGCGAAGCGGTGATCGTAACGGGCGTTCCTTCTACTGTGATCTCAGCATCGAAAACATCATCTGCGGGTTTTTGAGAGCCATTTGAAAAGCCTAAAGTAGAGTTGCCTCGAAGAAACATACCCGATGCTTCATTGATGTCTATTTTCGTAAATCCACCGCATCTATCTGATGTACGGAAACATAAGCGAAAAAGTCCATAATTATCGCGTCCTTCGGCAATGTCTCTAGTATTGATAGTCACCCCTTCCCCGTCGGGGTCTTCCCAGAAAAATGTGAAAAGTCCTTCGTCTGTATTGTTGGTGAAGAAATTGGTGTCTGTCAAGTTCAGTTCATTGTCGGCATCCAAAGCTTCTACGCTCACGAACTCTAGGACGTTTGAATTCCAACTGATAGAAAAGCTGGCAGAATAAAAATCAGTGAAGTCATCAACTAGCAAATCAACACAAAACGCTTCTCCATTGCCATAGTTACCACTGGCTTCGGCTATGGAGGCAGAGAGTTGTGCCTTTAGATTTGAGGAAAAGAAAACAGCAAGTAAGCATACTAAGCTGCTTGTAAATATTTTATTGACAATAGTAGTCTTGCTAAAAATTCTCATCAGTATATATTACAGTTTAAGGCTGTTTCAAAATGTAGTGAATCGGAATACTGTTGTCTTTCTAAGTATTCCGATAAAAGTTTTCCTATGATGTTCTAATCATGTGGAGAGTTTCAAGACCCTTGTGAGCACAGCAGCTATCGGCTGAAATAGTATGCCAAATTGAACTCATGCGTTCCTCCTAAAAAAGGACCTTGCGAGCTGAATGAATAATCATAGCCATAGCCTATTTGTACATTACTTTCGTAGCCTACATTATCTCCCAGCAAAACGCCTCCTTCTAGATGCGCAGTTTTGCTTGTAGAAGCACCCGCACCAATCCAAAGGGCTTCTACAAACTGATAGCGTACATTAAAATCCACATTTACGGGTGAATTTTGAACGTATTTTACCCAAACACTTGGTTCTAAGAAACTTTCATTTCGAAAAGTTTTAATCAAGCCAATTTGAGCATAATAGTGTTGAATGCGCTTGGTCGTAAATTCTCGTCCATTATCATCCTGAAAAGAAAGGTCTAATCCAATCACCTGTGGCACGGATACGCCACCATAGACATAGTCATTTCTTCCAAAACTTTGGTAGGCAAAAATACCGATTCCGACATCTGGATAAATTTGAGCCACATTCTGCGCCAAACTAATATCGTTCTGATCTCTGGCACGCAGTTCATCTGCCTTCACGCGATATTGCACCGCACCAGCGGATAGTCCAAGGCTAATACCATTATAGGCAGGGTCTCCAGAAATAATGCCTGCGAATCTGGCATTTAGTCCCGTGAAGGCAGTCGGACCAACTTGGTCATTGATAAGGTTTCCACCAAACAATACATTGATGCCCGAAAGATCATCTGTCATGTAACTGCCGTGCAACACAGTCGTTTTTGGTGCGGTTGGTATATCCGTCCATTGCGAACGATGCGAAATACCAAAGACCCCATTTTGCTCAAAATTAAAGTAGCCACTATTGATAGCGGCTGGATTCAATAAGCTGTTGTGTTCTCTGTATTGCGTGAAAATTGGAAGTTGTTGGGCATGGGTATTGGTAGCAGATAAAACGAATACCAACAAAGCAAATTGAAATGCTTTTATGCCGCTTTTGAATTGCGAAAGTAAAGTGTCTTTAACCATCTATTCCTGTCCTTAAAATTACTTAAATACGGTTTTGCGACGGCAAAATTAATAAAAAAAGATTCCCGTCAATCAGCTAAATCAATATTTTAACGAATGAAATTTATTTTTACAAGTCGTTGATTATCAAAATATACAATATTTGTGATATTGTTTATATGTACATCTGTCACTTTCTTTATTTTGCTGTAGAACAGATGCAATCTAGAGTTGTAAAGAAATAGGTAGCGATAGAGTAGTGGTAAAGTTGCAAATCTGGATTTTAACAAATACTGGATAGATAACCCGTTTTGTTAAATAAAATTGTGAAGACTAAGTCTTATTTTCTATTTCAATTGTGTTAAAATATTAATTTGATTATATCTTGGTAAATTAGCTTTACTAGCTAATTTCTCTCCCTTAAATTTTTCGGTGAAATATATCAAATAGACTTGTCCAAAAACAAGACTTACATAAACAAAAGCAAACGATTACTGTTAGGCAAACTGATAGTTCAGTAAAGTATCAAAGTATCATTGTCTTGACAAAAAAAGTTATTGTTATTGGTTCTGGCTTCGCTGGTTTGTCTGCTGCTACTAATTTAGCAGATAAGGGATACAATGTCATCATACTCGAAAAAAATGCGGTGGCAGGAGGTCGTGCGAGAAAATTTGAAGTAGATGGTTTCACATTTGATATGGGACCAAGCTGGTATTGGATGCCTGATGTCTTTGAGCAATATTTCGAGTCTTTCGGAAAGAAAGTATCCGATTATTACGATCTGGTTCGGCTTGATCCTTCCTACAGCGTATTTTTTTCTAAGGAAGAAGTTATGGAAGTGCCCGCAAAAATGGAGGCACTGTACGCGATGTTCGAGCAATACGAAGCGGGAAGTAGTCAACAATTGAAAGCCTTTTTGGAAGAAGCAGAGTACAAGTATAAAGTGGGGATGAATGAATTTGTGCACAAGCCTAGCCATTCGATTTGGGAATTTGCGGATGTTCGTATTTTGAAAAGTCTATTTCGCCTTCAAATGTTCCAATCCATCTCCAAGGGCATTAGAAAAAGATTTAAAAATCCCAAGTTGATCCAATTGCTCGAATTTCCGGTACTTTTCTTAGGAGCAACACCCGAAAATACACCTGCTTTATACAGTATGATGAATTATGCGGACATGTCTTTGGGTACTTGGTATCCGATGGGTGGCATGCACAAAATTGTAGAAGGTATGGTGAAATTGGCGGAAGAAAAGGGCGTAGAAATTCGCTTGAACCAAAACGTACAGCAAATATACATCCCCAATGGACATGCCAAAAAAGTGATAACGCAAGACTATGAATACGAAGCAGATATAGTGGTAGGCGGTGCAGATTATCATCACCTGGAGCAAGAAGTTTTGCAGCCAGCGCACCGAAGATACAGCGAGTCTTATTGGGACAAGCGAACGATGGCACCGTCTTCTTTGTTGTTTTACTTGGGGGTCAATAAAAGGCTAAAAAATTTACATCATCACAATTTGTTTTTTGATAAAGATTTCACGCAACACGCAGTAGAAATATACGATCAGCCACAATGGCCTTCCAAACCACTATTCTACGCTTGTGTGCCCTCCATTACGGACTCTAGTGTCGCGCCCGAAGGAATGGAAAACCTCTTCTTGCTAGTACCTACTGCTCCTGATTTAGAAGATACAGAAGCCATCAGAACGAGTTATTACGACAGGATAATGAAACGCTTGGAGGATTTGACAGATCAATCCATCCGTGAGCATGTGGTCTATAAACGTTCCTTTGCACATAGCGATTTCAAAAAAGACTACAATGCTTTCAAAGGCAATGCCTATGGACTTGCTAATACCTTACTGCAAACAGCCTTCCTAAAACCCAAGTTGAAAAGTAAGAAAGTAAAAAATCTCTATTTCACAGGACAACTGACCACGCCAGGTCCTGGTGTGCCACCTTCTTTGATTTCGGGGCAAGTAGTAGCGAATGAAATAGCGAAGGATTTTGGATAATCTTAGTTAGTTGGCTTTTAGCAATTGGATAGAGTTGATTAATGTATAAGCGAGAATAAGGGCAGTTAACTAAGTATGTAATTTTGGTCGGAGTACCTACTACTTAAATTACAACAAACAAAGCAAAACCATTCACATACTAACGAGTAAAACACAGTTTCTATGCTATCACTGTATAATGAAGTTTGTAGAGAATGCAGTCAATTGATTACTAATCGCTACAGTACTTCTTTCTCTTTGGGCATCAAGGCCTTTGATAAGCATTTGCGCCTACCAATCTATGCAGTCTATGGATTTGTCCGATTTGCAGATGAAATCGTGGATACTTTTCACGACTATCCGAAGGCAAAATTATTTCATGAATTTCGACTAGACACTTATCGGGCAATAGAAGACAAGATTAGTCTTAATCCAGTCCTACATGCTTTTCAAGAAGTGGTGCATCGCTACGGAATCGAAAGAGCATTGATTGACGCTTTTCTGGATAGCATGGAAATGGATTTACACTTTGATCGTTACGAAGATGCACTCTATAAAAAATATATTTATGGATCAGCAGAAGTTGTGGGTTTGATGTGTTTACGGGTTTTTTGTGATGGCAATGACGAGCAATACGAGCGTTTGAAAGCACCTGCTTGTAGCTTGGGTTCTGCTTTCCAAAAAATCAACTTCTTGCGCGATATGAAAAGTGATTTTGACGATCGAGGGCGCGTTTACTTTCCAGGCGTAGATTTTCGCCGATTTTCTATGCGCGACAAACAAATCATAGAAGCAGATATTAAGAAAGATTTCGATGACGCTTATATTGGTATTATACAGTTGCCTAAAAGTGCTAGATTTGGTGTTTATTTAGCTTACGTTTACTACACAAAGCTCTTTGTCAAGATTAAGAATGCTCCAGTGAAACGCGTTACAGAGGAACGTATTCGTGTCAATGATGGACGAAAAATGGTATTGCTGTTTAGTTCTATGGTGAGAAATCAATTGAATTTGTTGTAGTGAAGACGGCAACTCCCTGGCCAACAATCAGTCACTAAATGGAAAAAGCGATTACTAAAAATACAAGTTGGGATAGAAATAGAGGCATCAAAATTGGAGGTATTTTGCTTCCAATTCTTTTAGTAGCTGTACAATGGATTACTTACGAACGCTTGACCGATGAATTGATATACGATGTTCCCAAAACGCTGGATGTTCCTGCTTTTGAGACCAATTGGCTCTATCTTTTTCTGCATCTCTTTGCGGTCATTCCCGTTTTTGCACTCAGCTTTGATAAGCGCGTTCATTATCACACACATTGGAAAAGATTATTTCCTGCTGTTGCCATTGTCGCCGCGCTATTTATCATGTGGGACGTGATTTTCACAGAGATGAATGTCTGGAATTTTAATGAAAAGTACTTCCTTGGCGTTCGCTTCTTGTCTTTGCCCATTGAAGAATGGCTGTTTTTCTTCACGATTCCTTTTGCTTCTATTTTTATTTATGAATGCTTGAACTACTATGTGCCTAAGGATTATTTAGCCACTTCCGAAAAGGGAATTACTGTTTTCTTGATCGCTACGCTTGTGATTGGCGGATTTGTCTTTTGGAATAAAATATATACTTCTACTACTTTTCTATTGACTGCCGCTTTTTTGCTTTATCATTTGTTGTTTTTGCCTGCCAAGCAACGCAGTCGTTTTTACCTAGCCTTTTTGGTAATACTTATTCCTTTTACTTTAGTGGACGGCGTCCTCACGGGAGGCTATACTATTGCACCAATCGTTCTCTACAATCCACTAGAATTTCTAGACTTTCGCATATTCTCCGTTCCCCTCGAAGACTACATATATGGATTTTTGATGCTATTAGGAATGATTAGTTTGAAGGAAAGACAGAAAAAAGCTTAAAAAGCTAGTCTTATCTTAGTATCAGAATCTTCTGATTTTCAAAGATTTAGAGAGAATAATGTATCTTTTTTACTTTTTTTTTGTATAAAATTTGTGATTTTTAGGAAAAGTTTTGATATTTGCAACGTACTAATCAAAAATGATCTAAAGATTTAGCTTTTCATATACATGCCTTTTTGTTATTCGGTCGGATGCTCCCATCTTCTGCATCCGACCTTCTTTTTTCTAGAAGCCTTCTTGTTTTTATATTTCCTTTTATCAAACTTCTCAACAACGGACTATCTTGCCCTTTTTAGTTTTCGCTAAAATTTCCAGCGTGACAGGTTAAAAAAAAATTAAATTAGTTACAAAATGCCTGAAATGAAGGAAAAAGTTTGTTTCCTTGTAATAAATTTTAGATTGCAAAACAACAATTTTTGAGTTGATCTTCTAAAGTATCAACTCAAAATATAGGGAAAACTTTTAAGGATAATGAAATACGGATGCTATGTTCTAGCTATTTTTCTATCGCTATTTTTGACGAATGGTTTAGTAGCTCAGGATAAAATTCAATGGCTCAGTATCGAGGAAGTGGAGCAAAAACTCAAACAAGAAACTCGAAAAGTCTTAGTCAAAATCTACACGGAGAATTGTGCTTGGTGTAAGCGAATGGATGAAGAAACTTTCGATAAATCTTTCGTGGCAGATTATATCAATCAGAATTTTTATGCGGTTGCTTTGAATGCAGAATCAGAAGACGAAATCCTCTTCAATGGTAAGACCTACAAATTTGTCAAAACAGGAAAGCGCGGTCATCATGAACTGGCAGAAGAATTGACAAAAGGTAATCTGAGTTATCCTTCCGTTGTCTTTTTGGATGAAAATTTAAAAATCCTACAAAGCGTAAGCGGCTACAAAGAATACGCGCTCTTTCAACAAATTATGACTTATTACGGGAAGAATTATCACAAGAAATTGCCGTGGTCCAGCTATCAAAATTCTTTTACACCTAGAAACGGCTAGCCAAAGGGATATAGGTTTAACTTTTTCGTTTCCTTTGAAGCTCTTTTAGATATTTCCTAATTCTCTGACTGCCAACCAAGCCATCAAGCCCGTACTGTGCAACAAACAATCTTCATCGACATTGAAACTGCTGGTGTGCAGGGAACCAAAGATGCCTTTTGCGTCATTTTTGATGCCCAGCCGATAGAAACAAGCAGGTATTTCGTGGGAATAATAAGCAAAGTCTTCGCCTGTCATTCGTATTGGTAGGTCCACTACATTTTCTTCTCCCAAATACTCGATCGCGTATTGTCTAGCCTTTGCAGTGAGGGCGTCATCATTTACTAAATAGGGATAGCCTCTCAAAATTTCTACCTCACAGCTTCCTCCCATGCCTGCTGCTAAGTTTGATGCCATTTTTATTATTTTCTGTTGTGCTTCTTGTCGCCATTTCTCATCCATGGTTCGCAAAGTACCTAAAACGGTCACTTCTTCTGGTATGACATTGTGCGCACCACCTTTCGAGTTAATCTTTCCAAATGTTAATACTGTAGGTAGGGTAGGGTCTGCGTTTCTGCTCACAATTTGTTGTAGTGCTGTGAGGATATGTGCTGTAATCAAGATGGTATCTACGCAGGTGTGTGGCAGTGCGCCGTGTCCTCCTTTGCCACGAACTTTCAAGGTCAATTCATCCGTGGAAGCCATGTATTTTCCTGCTCTAAAGCCCACTTTTCCCACTGCTAATGGAGGATGAACGTGCTGACCAAAAATATTTTCAGGCGCAGGATTTTGCAACACGCCTTCTTGAATCAAAATATTTGCGCCACCTGGTGCCTTTTCTTCTGCTGGCTGAAAGATCAACTTTACTTGCCCTTCAAAATGCGCTTTAATTTCGTTCAGTATTTTTGCTACACCCAGTAGTGAAGAGGCATGCACATCGTGACCGCAAGCGTGCATAATACCTTCGTGCTTTGATTTGTAGCTCACTTCATTGCTTTCTGTAATGGGTAAAGCATCTATATCCGCTCGAAGTGCAATGGTCTTTTTTTGAGGATGTTTTCCTTTAATTAAGGCAACTACTCCATTTTCCGCCCAACCGTGTTCGTGTGGGATATTGTATTCTTGAAGCTTCTCGGCGATAAATCTTCCCGTCTCTACTTCCTGAAAGGACAACTCTGGATGCTGGTGCAAATGCCGACGAAGCGATACTACTTCACTATGGTAAACACGCGCAGATGCCTGAATTTTTTCTTTTAAGTTCATAAGCAAAAAGACAGATTTGAGAAGTCAAAAGCCAGATACAAAATACTCCTTGTCCGTCATTTGGAAAATTTGTGGCTTATATGTTCCTGAATATCAAGGGCTCTGATGCCATCATTGAGCTAGCACGAAATAGGATTAACAAGCCCAAAAAGTATAAATAGAAGTCTTTCTGAGAAGTTATACATAGCCAAAAGCGGGTAGCCAGTAGCATTTACTTACCTTCAAACACTTCCGCCAGTTTTCGCTCCAAAGCAGGACCTCTTAGATTGCGAGCTAAGATTTTTCCTTCCTCGTCCACCAAAACAGTACTTGGAATAGAGCGGACACCATAAATCTGTGCCACTTCGTTTTGCCAGCCCTTCAAGTCACTGATTTGCGCCCAAGTCAAACCATCTGCTTCTATAGCTTGCAACCAACGTGTTTTCTGACGATCCAAGCTTACGCCCAATATCTCGAATCCTTTGTCTTTATACTTTTCATAGACCCGCACCACATTCGGATTTTCTTTGCGACAAGGACCACACCAACTTGCCCAAAAATCAACTAAGACAACCTTTCCTTTCAAATCACTCAAACTCAAATCAACTCCTTCTGGTGTTTTTTGTGTGAAATCAGGTGCTTCCGCTCCGACCATAAAGGCTTTTGCTGCTGCAATTTGTTTTTCGATTGCTTTCGCGGCTGCGGGAGATGTGTTTTTGTATTTTTCTACAAACTGCTCTCCAAAATATGCCAAATTAGCATGTTCTTTGCTTTTCAATCCATTGACCATCGCTGCCAAAGCCAATTGATAAGTATGCGATTGCGCTGGAATTTCTTGCAATACGCGCTCTAAGAGTTCTCGGTGAACTTTGTCTGGATAGTTGAGCATACTGATGGTCTCGGCATATCCTTTCACCGATTCAAAAACCCAAGCATTGTGCTGATAGGCAGCATCTTTCCAATCTACATGTTTGAAAAATTCATTGGCATAATAGTCGTATTCGCTTTGGTAGCCTTTACCGTTGTTTTGAAAAGATAAATAAGTATTCAGCGCGACTATTTTCCCCAAATAAGGATTAACTTCTGCCGTATTAATTAATAAATCCAATTTCCTGTCATCCAATGCTTTAGATTGTTCAGACAAGTTTTTCATTTGCGCTGCGTCTCCTCTAGTGGCTCGTATCTGTCGCGCCAAATTCATGCTTTCTGAATTGAGTTTTTTCATATCCTCTCGGACTTTAGCGTAGGCTTTGTTTAAATTGGATTCTTGTACGATAGAACTTCGAAGAGATTTACAATTTCCTTGCACGACGACCTTTTCTTCTTCTCCTAAAATAATTGGCATCGCATTGTTGGCTGCCGAACCGACATAGTAAAATTGATTGCTGCTTACGGGCAACTGATATCGAAATTGCAGGGAATCTACCTTGGGCATCAGTGCTACCTTATCCATTGTGACACCATTGAATTGATAGACCACCAATGCTTTTGTGTTGGCGCAAGATTTTTCTCCCTTAAAGGTTAAGGTTACTTGATTTCCTTGCGCGAACATTGCCGTGGAGAGGAGCAACAAGGATAGTATAAAATATATTTTTTGCATAGCTTAATGTTTGAGAATGGTTTTGATAGCTGTGATTTAACGTTTTTTAAATATTTGATGTTGCCTATATATACAATTCCTCCTCTCCAAATACTTTTCCATTATGGCAACGCAAAATACGCGCAGGAAAGTTTTGCAAAATCCTGTAATCGTGTGTCGCGAAAAGTACAGCCGCATTTTTTTGCTTGGAAAGTTTTCGGAGAAGCAATAGAATGTCATCTGAAGTTTCGGGGTCTAAATTGCCTGTGGGCTCATCTGCGATAATTAGTTCTGGTTCGTTGAGCAACGCACGCGCAATAACTACTCTTTGTTGTTCGCCACCCGAAAGCTGATGTGGCATTTTTTGTTCTTGCTTCGCCAAACCAACATCCGCCAGAACTGCTTTCACACGATTTTGCATTTCACTTTTGCTGCTCCAACCCGTTGCCTTGAGTACGAAAAAAAGATTGGCTGCCACAGAACGATCAGAAAGCAAGTTGAAATCTTGAAAAACGATACCTAGCTTTCTTCTCAAGAGCGGAATTGTCTTTCTAGTCAAAGTTTTTAGGTCATAACCAGCCACCATAGCACTTCCTTGTTTCAGTTCCAATGCACCATAAAGGGTTTTCAATAAACTGGATTTCCCACTTCCCGTCTTGCCGATAAGATAAGCAAATTCGCCTTTTGCCAAAGTCAAAGAGACTTGCTCTAAGATTAAGTGATCTGCCTGATAGATTTGGGCATTGCTCAATTTTAAAATGGTATTAGTGTTCATTTCAGCAAGGTACAAATATTCCCCTTAAATTAGAAAGATCAGTCCTACTCATCTGCTTGCAAAACGACTACTGATCTAGCCGTTACACGATATTTTTTTGCTCGTAGCAGTGGTCCTTTCTTCTCCACATAGATGTCTCTAGGTGCAGGATTTTTGGTGTTGATGACCAATCGCCATTTGGCAGTGGTCAGTTCTGGTAGTTCAAATGCCAAAGCCTTCCAATACGAATTGACCATGACGTGAATGGCTTTTTTGTATTTTGGATTGTACAAAGTGAAGGAAAGGGCGTGCGCGTCTTTGCTCCAATTCACATTATTCAAAATAGTGCCGTGCAGCTCAAACGAAGTCGGAATATCTTCGTCAGGAATATTCCAAAAAGATTTTTCTTGAAAAAATTTCGTTGTTCTATTGAATTTATTGAGCAGCTTCACGAAGCGCAATAATTCCTTGTTTTTCTCTACTAAATCCCAATCAAACCAACTGATTTCATTGTCTTGGCAGTAAGCATTGTTGTTGCCTTGTTGGGTTCGGCGCACTTCATCTCCCATATTAATCATGGGCGTGCCTTGCGAAAGCAGCAGCAGGGCAAAGAAGTTTTTGATTTGCCGCAAGCGCAGCATTTCTATCTTTTTGTCCTCCGTTTCCCCTTCTTCTCCATGATTCCAACTGATGTTGTGATTGTGTCCATCTCGATTGTCTTCTCCATTTGCCCAATTGTGTTTTTCATTGTAAGACACCAAATCATTGAGTGTAAATCCATCGTGGCAAGTTACAAAATTGATGCTGCGATTGGGGTCGCGCGTCATGTCTCGAAAAAGATCGGGACTGCCCGTGATGCGCTGTACCACTGGATTCATCATGTTCTCGTGCCCAATGACGAAAGCGCGTACATCATCGCGATACTTCCCATTCCATTCCGCCCAGCGATCACCGATGAAACTGCCCAATTGATATTGCTCCAAATCCCAAGCCTCCGCAATTATTTTCACTTTAGAAAGCACTGGATCAGATTCAATTTCCCACAAAATGGGCGCGTTTTCCATCGGACGTCCATTTTCATCTCTGGAAAGAATAGATGCCAAATCAAAACGAAAGCCATCGACGTGCATTTCTTTCACCCAAAATCGAAGGCTGTCAATAATCATTCTACGCACCACCGAATGATTCGCTTTCACCGTATTGCCCGTGCCGCTATAATTTTTGTAGTAGCGTTTGTCTTCATCCAAAATGTAATACACTTTATTGTCTATGCCTCGCATGGAAAGCGTTGGGCCTTCATGATTACCTTCTGATGTATGATTATATACAACATCCAAAATGACTTCGATCCCTGCTTTGTGCAAGGCTTTCACCATATCCTTAAATTCTTTCATGGTTTCGTCAGGATTATCGGTTGTGCCGTAGTTGCCGTGTGGCGCGAAAAATCCAATGGAGCTGTATCCCCAATAATTCACCAAAGATTGATCGGGTACGTCTTTCACATCGAATTGATGAATGGGCAGCAACTCGACAGCGGTGATGTTCAAGGATTTCAGATAAGGAATTTTTTGAATGACGCCCGCATAAGTGCCACGCAGTTTTTCTGGCAAACCCGAATTGGGATGTTTGGTGAATCCCCCGACGTGCATTTCATAAATAATCGACTCGGAAAGTGGAATAGAAAGTGGTGTATCGCCTTCCCAATCGTAGTCCGAACCATCCAAGACCACTCCTTTCATAGATTGCCCACAATTGTCGCCAGGCATCGCTGCTTTACTGCGGTCGTAATTGACACAAACCACGCCTTTTGCATAAGGATCTAAAAGAACTTTCGCTGCATCGAAACGATCGCCTTCTTTGGGCTCGAAAGGTCCATGCACTCGATAAGCATAGATTTGTCCACTCTTTATACCAGGCACAAAAACGTGCCAGTAGTAAGAAGTGCGGTTGTGCTTTTTGTCGAACTCAATCACTACTTTTGGTGTATGATCCGCAGGTTGATCGAACAGCAAAAGCTCCACGCCCGTCGCATTTTTTGAGTATAAACAAAAATTAACGCCATCAGGATAGACCGTCGCACCAATTGGATGACTTTTCCCTGCTTGCGTTGGCATAGAAGTGGTGTATAATCGCTTAAAGAAATTTTTGATCATAATGAAATAGCTGTTGTTTTTGGTTCGTTCTTTTTGGTGTGGTTTGAGCTTGTTTGATATCCTTTGGCTTAAGTCAAGGATGCACAAATCTAAAGAAAGGGTTTTTAAATCTCTTCAAAACTGCTGTACTTTACTTTTATAGCTGCCACAAACTTGTGTAAACTTTTGATACATTTGCATTATCAGATAAATAATTCAGTTCGACAGGGCTACGAATAGCGTGTTTGGAAAGTCGAAAGGCACACATGTTCTATTGGCAAATTTCATAATTTAGCTATTCTACTGAGCAATAATTTTCTTTAATGTGTAAGTCGCTGACTACAGGTGTGTTCCATTTGAATCGGCATCGAACCGATTCAAATTGAAGGGTTTTCTAAAGGGAACAGAGAGAATTTTTGGAAAAAATTCTCTCTGTTCCCTTCAGAAAACCCTAATCAGATATTGCTGGCTCGATGCCAGCAATATCTGAAACCAAGTCACTTATGGACAAGATACTCGTAATCTATATTTTATGCATTACGAAAAATTATCGTTCTATAGAATAAATTTAGCATTCAATATTCGTAATTCTACATTCATCGCATGTTTCAAGGCATACAATTTGTTCATCCATTCTTCTTTTTATTGCTATTGGTGCTGCCAATAGTGGCTTTCTATGCCTGGCAACAAAGGCAAAAGCGACAAGTTAATTTGAAGATGTCTAGTTTACAAGCACTAGCAAATAGCTCTTCTTTGCGTGGACAATTGCGTATTTTATTGCCTCTGTTTCGAGCTCTTTCCTTCATTGCTTTGGTCATTGCTATGGCGCGCCCTCAGAGCATCCTAGAAGAACAAGAAATAAAAGCAGAAGGGATTGATATTGTGCTGGTTATGGATTTGTCGAGTAGTATGCTGGCACAAGATTTTAAGCCAGATCGCTTGGAAGTCAGCAAAGCAGTGGCGGCAGAATTTGTACGCAAACGCGAGTTTGATCGCATTGGATTGGTCGTTTTTGCGGGCGAATCTTTCACCCAATGTCCATTGACCAGCGACCATAATATTGTCCTAGAATTTTTGTCACAACTCGAATGTGGCATGCTAGAGGACGGCACTGCGATTGGAATGGGTTTGAGTGGCGCGGTCAATCGTTTGAAAGAATCAGAAGCGAAGAGCAAAGTCGTTATTTTATTAACTGACGGCGATAATAATGCGGGCTACATCAAACCGATTACGGCGGCTGAAATCGCGGAGGAGTTCGACGTGAAAGTTTACACTATCGGTGTTGGTACTATGGGCAGTGCCTACGCACCCGTGGGACGTTTGCCGAATAATCGCTATCGCTTTGGATTAGTGACCGTGAAAATAGATGAAGCTTTGCTTCGACAAATTGCAGAAATGACAGGTGGCAAATATTTTCGCGCAACCGATAATGAAAGCCTACAACGTATTTACGATGAAATAGATGAACTGGAAAAAACAGAAATCGAAACGACGGTAATCAAAAATTATAGCGACAAATTTCACATCTTTGTATTTTGGGGCTTGTTGTTTCTACTGTTGGAAGTGATTTTGAGATATACGGTTTTGAGGAGTATTCCTTAGATGAATGTCGTCAACTTTAGGATTTTCCACAATGACGGTCATTTCGAAAATGACTGTCATGCGTTTTAGATGACAGGCAACCTGCCCGATCGCGGAGCAGGCGGGGCTTAGAGTTGCCCGTCATCAGAGCTTAAGTTGACGACATTCATTCTTTAGATATATCTTAAACAATTTTACAATAATCACCTATTCGCATGACCATCCACAACTTCGAGCAATTTGTAGAACCTAAAATCCTAGAGCGGGGTTCTAGCTACTACCACAACAACATGGTGCAAGAAGTGGAGCAATTGGAAAAAGGAGAATTTAGTGCAGAAGTAATGGGCAGCGGAGATGATTATGAAGTATTTGTGAAGTTAGATGAAGCACAAAACATTGTAGAAAGTAGGTGTACTTGCCCTTACGATTGGGGCGATACCTGCAAGCACGAAGTCGCTTTGTATTATACCATTAAAATCAAAAAATTATACAAAGAGAAGATCTCCAAAGATGCCATTGAATTGATGTATAAAATAGATCAAATGAGTGTTGCAGAATTGAAAACTTGTCTGCACGATATACTCAAGAGAGATCGAGAACTTAGAGCAGAATTTTTGGAAGATTATTAGTGATAAAGCAAAAAAATGCAATCAGTAGATATAGAAGCACTGAATCAGCAAATCCATGCCGATAGTGCATTTGTAGAACGACTACAAGACGAAACTTCAAAGGTCATTGTTGGGCAGCACCACATGATTGAGCGACTGCTGCTCGGTCTGTTGGCAAAAGGGCATGTGCTATTGGAAGGCTTACCAGGTTTGGCGAAAACCTTAGCCATCAAGACCTTGTCCAAATGTGTCCGTGCGGAATTTAATCGCATCCAGTTTACACCTGATTTGTTGCCCGCTGATATTGTGGGTACAATGATTTACAATCCTAGAAGCAACGAATTTACAGTGCGGCAAGGACCTGTTTTTGCGAACTTCATACTAGCCGATGAAATCAATCGCGCGCCCGCAAAAGTACAAAGTGCCTTGCTAGAAGCGATGCAAGAACGACAAGTCACCATCGGTGGCGAAACCTACAAATTGGAAGAACCTTTCCTCGTGCTAGCCACGCAAAATCCCATTGAGCAGGAAGGGACGTATCCGCTGCCCGAAGCACAAGTAGATCGTTTCATGCTGAAAGTTCTGATTACGTATCCTACGAAGGAAGAAGAACGCAAAATTATTCGACTCAATTTGGGCAACGAAGCCTTCCAAAACGTGCAAGCCGTTGTCGAGCCAAGCGATATCATCCGTGCCCGCGAATCGGTGCGAAAGGTTTATATGGATGAAAAAATTGAGCGATACATCTTGGACATTGTATTCGCCAGTCGTCAACCCAAAGATTATAACTTAAACAGTCTCAGTCCATTAATCAATTACGGTGGTTCGCCTCGTGCCAGTATCAATTTAGCTTTGGCATCAAAAGCTTATGCTTTTTTGCAGCGTCGTGGCTATGTTATTCCTGAAGATGTGCGCAACATTTGCCACGATGTCATGCGTCATCGAATTGGTTTGACTTACGAAGCCGAAGCGGAGAATGTGACCCAAGAGGATATTATCAATCGCATTTTGGATGTGGTGGAAGTGCCATAATAATTTCAGATACGGAATGCTGAATTTCGAAGTGAGCTAGATGATAGCGTTTACAAAACTCGAACTACTGCCGAACCAGACTCAAACTAGCTCAAACACTTAGTATTGATGACAAGTAAAACTGCCTTACAAATTGGGAGCATTTTGTTGATGTTTGCGGCTATTTTAGGCGCATTTGCGGCGCATGGATTGGAGGGCAAGATCAGTGCTACTCAAATTGATACTTTTGAAACAGGTGTGCGCTATCAATTTTATCATGCCTTTGCTTTACTGATTATTGGCATTTTGCTTCGATTGGATTTTTCCAAATTGCTTTCTTGGGTAGCTTGGCTTTTCCTGATTGGTATTTTCCTCTTTTCTGGTTCCATTTATCTGTTGGCTTGCCGCGATCTTTTCGGTATCTCTGATTGGTGGTGGCTTGGACCGATTACACCCGTCGGTGGAACGTTGATTATTGTTGGTTGGGGGCTTTTTTTTGTTGCTGTTAGTAAGAAATAAAACCTCTTTAGGTTTGTATAAGGAACGAGGGATGAATAAACTGAGGTTCTTTGTGCGTCGTTCCTAAAAGTTAAGAAGAACGACAATTTGCTAAATTTTCAATGTTTAGTGAATTTAAAAGCAACTGAATACCGTGTAAACTAAGTTTATTTGTATTTTAAATAGGAGAGTTTGAGGGATAAAAAAGGGTCTTATAAAAACCCTTTTTTATCCCTCACCCCTTGTTCGCCGTCGTCGAAGACGGCGGCAGATAGGTTTTTTGAAGCGAGAAATTCTAGAGAATTTCTCGCTTCTCAAAATTAAAATAAACTTAGTTTACAGTGTACTGAATAAAGATTTACAAAATTCTTGAAATTTTGCAAATCTCGACTTTTAGACATCCCCAAAAAATTGTAGGAAAGGCAATCACCAGTTGTGGTGCAAACTAATCTGTGCCTGTCCTTTGCCCCAGTTGACGGTGGACTGCTTCATCCAACCCAGTTGTACGCGCAGCTTTTCTATGATGCCGTAACCTAAGCCCAAATAAGTTCGATTTCGATCAAAAAATTGTACGCTTCTTCCATCGCCAATGTCTGTTTGTCCATTCAGAAATATTTCATTGTACAAGGCTAAATTCAGCGTTCCTTTGCCCATTTTTTCTTTGTTCAGGGGCACATTTAGGAAGAGATTATAACGATAGCGCGTTCGCAAATCTTGATCCTCCACCCAGCGCTGTTCATAGCGAAAACGATGAACCAAATAAAAGCGATTGCCCACTTTGTGTGGAAGCAATGCCTCTTGATAAATACGATTTTCATTGACAGTTTCCTTACTATCTCCGAAAGTGCCCGTCGTGATGTTGGCGTAGCCCAAAGTGAACAGTACATTGGCATCTTTGGGCGTGTAAGTGAAGCCTGTACGAAGCAGCACTTGCTCCAAATCACCACCAAAATCCCAAAATCTGAACTGATAATCTCCTTGAATCCCAAATTGACTATCGCCAAATGTCTCGGTGAAAAAGTACATATACCACGCGCCCAATTGGTCTTCATCAGGACCACCCTGAGCCTTTAGTGTTTGTGCAGATATACTTATGATTAGGAAAAGAAAAAGTAGCTTGCTCATAAATTTTTATTGTCAATATTCAGGAATGTGATGTTTCCGAATTAATTCATCTACACTAGCAGATCTGATGTACAGCACTGCTCCTTTAAAATGTAAATTCTTCCCTGCCATGACGTGATTGAAATCTACTTTCACCATTAAGTCATTAAACTCCAATATCTTTCCGTGATGCGTTTCGCCCGTGTCGTCTGTGAGCGCGACGAAATTGTCTTTGACTACTAAATTGGGAGGTTCTGCACCTTCTACCTGAAAGATTGCTCTTGGCACATTAATAATATTTTCCGCTTTTACTTTCCCATAAGCGTCATTGGAAGACAGCACAAATTCAAAGCTATCTTTTTCCGTCAAGCCCTCTAGTTCTGCTTCGAAAGCAGGCAAAAGGGCACCTGTGCCGAACAAGAAAGTAAATGGATAATTGGCATCCATGCGCTCCATTAATTCTCCTTGTGCATTATCTTCTCGTAATTCGTAGGTCAGGGTGACTACTTTATGATCTTCTATCGTTTGCATTTTTTCAGTTTGTTTAAGCAGTAACGAAACTGAAAGGAAAGGAGAATGTTTATTTATATCATTACTTTTGTAAGTACTTGGACATAATTAATCTAGCTATTAAACTCGGCAGCATCGCGCTTGCAGCGCTCGCTGCCTCGTGGTGGTCTTGGAGGGTAGACAAAATATAAGATGTTGTAAAACAACATCTTATATTTTGTCTGCCCTCCAAACCTCCTCTGCGCGCCGAGCCGAACTGTGTCCGCCTTACCGTGTCCGCCTTAGGCGTGAGGCGATGGCGCGCTAAA
>JBCCRX010000017.1:0-32645 GCA_039201015.1 Bacteroidota bacterium
AAGGCCTGGTGGATGCATGGCCTGGAACTGGCAGTCCTGACCGATGTTAGTGGGACCCACTGGGCACCGACACAGACTGACGTCCTGGCTGCAGATCGACCCGCCCACGCACTGGGTCCTAGAAAAACAACTTAAAATTAATTTACTGTTTATTGAATACATTTTATTTTAAGTCTTTTCAAATTTGAGAAGCGAGAAATTCCTTAGAATTTCGAGCTTCACAAAACCTATCTGCCGCCGTCGAAGACGGCGGCGAAAAAGGGGTGAGGGAGAAAAAAGGGTTTTTCTAAAACCCCTTTTTCTCCCTCAAACTCCCCTATCTAAAATACAAAGAGACTTTTGTTACAATGCATTGAATAGTTCGATTTAATTAATCTGCTTGTGAAGAGCGGGAAACATCTTACCCCAAAGCAATATCCAAAACTTCCTGCATTCGATCGACGTAATGGAATTTGATGTCTTTGATGTAAGTAGAATTGATCTCTTTAATGTGTTTTTCATTTTCCTTACACAGTACAATGTCTTTCAGTCCTGCTCTTTTTGCTGCCAAAACTTTCTCTTTAATACCACCAACGGGTAAAACCTTTCCGCGTAATGTAATTTCTCCAGTCATGGCAAGATGTGCACGAACAGGTTTTTTAGCGAAAGCAGAAGTAAGTGCTGTCAGCATAGTGATACCCGCAGAAGGACCATCTTTCGGGATGGCGCCTTCTGGTACGTGGATGTGAATATCTTGATTTTTGAGTTTATCCTGCGTAATGTCTAGTGCAGCTGCGTGTGCTTTGATGTAGCTGAGTGCAGTTGTAGCAGATTCTTTCATCACGTCGCCAAGATTACCAGTAAGCGTCAGTTTACCATTTCCTTGATTCAAACTAGCTTCAATGAAAAGAATGTCGCCGCCTACTTGTGTCCAAGCCAAACCTACCGCGACCCCTGGTGTTTTTGATTTTTGATAGCGATCTCTGCTGTAAGCATTTGGTCCGAGTATCTCACCAATATCCGCTGGATTCATGCTGATATTATATTGGTCTTCCATGGCTACATTCTTCGCCACTCGACGCATCACCGAGGCAATCTGACGATTCAAAGAACGCACACCCGACTCCCTAGTGTAGTTTTCGATGATGTGCGTCAAAGTCTTATTACTCAAGCGAATATGAGCAGCCTTCAGCCCATGTTCCTCTCGTTGTTTCGGGATCAAATGCTTCTTCGCAATCTCTACTTTTTCTTCGGTCGAATAACCCGAAATTTGAATGATTTCCATGCGATCGAGCAAGGCAGGCTGAATGGTGCTGAGTGAGTTGGCGGTAGCAATGAAAAATACTTTGGAGAGATCGTATTCTATATCCAAATAATTATCGTGAAAAGTAGAGTTTTGTTCTGGATCGAGGACTTCTAGCAAAGCAGAAGAAGGATCGCCGCGAAAGTCTTTGCCTACTTTATCAATTTCATCCAAAATGAAAACGGGATTGGAAGCTTTGCTTTTTTTCAGGGATTGTAGAATGCGCCCTGGCATTGCGCCAATGTAGGTTTTGCGATGTCCTCTAATTTCAGATTCATCGTGCAAACCACCGAGTGACATCCGCACAAATTTACGTTTCAAAGCCCTTGCGATGGATTTACCCAAGGAAGTTTTGCCGACGCCAGGAGGACCAACTAGGCACAAAATAGGTGCTTTCATATCACCTTTTAATTTCAGCACCGCCAAATGTTCCAGAATACGCTCTTTCACTTTCTCTAATCCAAAATGGTCTTTGTCCAAGACTTTCTGGACGCGTTTGAGGTCAAAATTATCTTTGGTATATTCATTCCAGGGTAAGTCTAGCATAAGTTCCACATAAGTCAATTGAACAGAATACTCTGGCGACTGTGGATTGAGGCGACGAATCTTTGCGATTTCCCTATCAAATGCTTTTTGAACTTCTTCGTTCCACTTTTTCTTTTTTGCTCTTTGGAGCAGTTCCGAAACTTCTCCTTCTTGAGGGTTTTGTCCGAGTTCGTCTTGTATAGTTTTAAGCTGTTGATTGAGGTAATAATCTCTTTGTTGCTTTTCTATATCTCCCCTCACGCGCGTTTCTATTTGGTCTTTCAATTCCAACAATCGCAACTCATTTTCCATCTTTTCCAAGATGAATATCGCTTTTGCATTGAGATCGTGTATCTCTAGGATTTGTTGCTTTTCGGTGACCTTATTCCCTAAATTGGAGGCGATGAAATTGAGTAAGAAGCCGTGGCTATTGATGTTGCGTAGCATCATAATTGCCTCAGAAGGAATGTTTGGAGAAAGCTCAATGATTTGCTTTGCCATATCCAAAATAGAGGAAATCATTGCTTCAAATTCCAAAGAATTGCTCGGCATGATGTAGCTCAATGGTTCAATGACTGCCTGCATGTAAGGCACATCACTTAACATCTCCACCAATCGACCACGCTTACGTCCTTGCAATATGGCGGTGATCGTACCGTCGGGCATCCGTAGGATTTTTACAATCCTAGCAATTGTCCCAATGTCATATAAATCCTCAAAACTAGGGTCTTCAACATCATCCTCTCGCTGCGAAATGACCGCTATGATCTTATTTTCGCTGTAAGCTTTGTTGATTGCTTTAATTGATCGTTCCCTTCCAACTGTAATTGGGATGACAATGCCTGGAAAGAGCACAGTATTTTTGAGTGCCAAAACGGGTAATATGTCAGGATATTTTTCATCATCCTGCTTCTCTGTTTCTCCCTCTAGCGAAACCAAAGGTAAGAACTCCGCTTCTTCATCAAAACCATGTAATTCAAATATATCTTCAAACATATAAGTAATTGTTCAGCCCTCTTTATTGCGATTAGGAAAATAGAAACAATACGTCCAACGAATGTTTCATTCCCAATCACAAAAATACACTAAGTTGGCTGTTATTTTGACATTTTGTCAGGAATAGATACCGACATTCTTACTTATTGTCGTGCAATAACTATGCCACTACAATCAGACTTATTCAGAAAACAATCTTTTGCTCCTCTTTTCTATCAAATTCTGATATTCTTTTCTCAAATCATTATCCAAAAAGCTTTTTTTCAATAAGAACATCCAAGGTTTGAATGCTTTTTGTAAAACTTAGGCTTGAGGCTGGAACGATGGCGGCGTGTAGCATTACATTTAAAGGACTACCAGGAGATAATGATCTTGAAAAATAATGCAAAACATGCTCTTACATTCCCGCAGGCTCATAAACTGTTATTGCCAAAGGTGGTACATCCACGTACAAGGAAAAAGGTTTGAAATTCCAACCTTCATCGGAAGCCGTTATTTCCGCCGTTTTGGGCAAGCCACTTCCGCCATATTTTTTTTCATCGCTGTTCAGCACTTGTTTCCAGTCACCACCGCTCGGTATGCCCACCCGATACTGGCTTCTGGGCGTTGGTGTGAAATTACAAAGCACTAATTGAACAGGCGTTTCGTCCTCTCCTTTACGCAAATAAGACAGAATGCTATTCGTAGAATCGCCACCTTCCACCCACTCAAATCCTTCTGGTTCAAACTGTTTCTCGTAAAGGGCGGGTGTTGCTTTGTAGTAGGCATTCAGGTCTTTCATCCAAGCCTGAATATTTTGGTGATATTCATGATCTAAAAGACTCCAATCTAATCCTTTGGCATGACTCCATTCGCTAGTCTGCCCAAATTCACTGCCCATAAAAAGTAAATTCGTTCCTGGGTGCGTGAACATGTAGCCATACAGCAAGCGCAAATTGGCAGCTCTTTGCCATTCATCGCCAGGCATTCTGTAAATAAGCGATTTTTTGCCATAGACCACTTCATCATGCGAAAGTGGCAACATGAAATTTTCAGAAAAGGCGTATATTAAACTGAATGTAATCTCGTTATGGTGATATTTTCGATAAAGCGTATCGCGTTTAAAGTATTCCAGTGTATCGTGCATCCAGCCCATCATCCATTTTTGTCCGAAGCCTAAACCCCCCATGTAAACGGGACGAGAAACACCCGACCAAGCTGTTGATTCTTCCGCGATGGTCACGACATCGGGATACTCTTTATAGACCGCTTGATTAAAATCTTTTAGCAGCCCAATTGCTTCTAAATTTTCGCGACCGCCGAGTTCATTTGGGATCCATTCGCCTTCCTTTCTGGAGTAGTCCAAATAGAGCATGGAAGCCACCGCATCCACTCGCAGTCCATCTATATGAAATTTATCCAACCAATATAAAGCATTAGAAATCAGGAAGCTACGCACTTCGTTTCTGCCGTAATTAAAAATAGCACTCTTCCAATCTGGGTGAAATCCCTTTCTTGGATCGGCGTGTTCGTAGAGGTGCGTACCATCGAATTGCGCTAAAGCAAAAGCATCATTTGGAAAGTGAGAAGGCACCCAATCCAGAATGACTGCAATGCCTGCTTGATGAAATTTATCCACCAAATAAGCAAATTCTTCTGGTGTGCCGTAGCGACTACTCGGTGCGAAATAACCCGTCACTTGATAGCCCCAAGAAGGATAATAGGGGTGTTCCATCACAGGCATAAACTCCACATGCGTAAAGCCCATAGTTGCAACATATTCCACCAATTCATCCCCCAATTCTTTGTATGATAAGGAATCAACACCTCCTGCTTTTTTCTTCCAAGACCCTAGATGCACTTCGTAAACCGAGTAGGCTTGCATACTGTTCGACTTACTTTTGCGCGCTTCCATCCAGTGCTCATCTTCCCATTGATAGTCCAAATCCCAGACGATGGAAGCGGTGTTGGGTGGAATTTCCCAAAAACGCGCATAAGGATCGCCTTTTGTAATGTGATAACCACTTTTAGTTTGTACATTATATTTATACAATGTTCCTTTTCCGATACCTGGAACGAAGCCTTCCCAAATTCCAGAACTATCCCAACGCGAAGAGAGTGGATGAACCGTTTTATCCCAGCCGTTGAAATCGCCAATGACCGATACGCTCTTTGCATTAGGTGCCCAGACAGAGAACTGTGTGCCTTGTTGTCCGTCAATTTCAATTGGATGACTGCCCATCTTCTCGTATATCCGATAGTGCTTGCCCGAACCGAATAATTGCGTATCGAAATCTGTAAGTAAGCTGTGGTTGATAATTTCGCTCATTTGACGTGTTTAGTAAATGCTTGATAGATGTTTTGTGAATTAAGTGCTGGTACTTTGCAACTGAACAAGGTGTAAAATTAGACATTCCTATTCATTCTTGCTCTGCCTTTCATAAAAAAATGTAAATTTATTGGTTTATGGTTTATCTGTCTAAGATTCACAGGAATTCATTTTTAAAAGGGCTTTCCGATAAAATTCAATGTGGCTATTTCGTAGTAGCTAAACTGCAAAGTAGAATATTTCTCCGTTTAAATTCCTAACTGCTGATTGCTTTTTAAGAACAAACTGAGAAAAAATACCTGTTTCAAGCATGAACATTTATTTGTGGCTCGTTCCCTACAAGTCCTCTACCCTACTAAAATTTAAGTCTTCTTAGTTTCCGGCGCTTCGCGGCGGAAACAGGGGGATTTTGGGGGAGCAACACTACATTGGGCTTTTTAGCTTAATATGGTGTTGCTTCCCCAAACCCCTACCGCGAGCTGCCGCAGGCGGCGAGCCTATTGGTATTTCAAAAAAAGTAAGGGTAGAGTATCCTACAAGAAAACCCTTTCATTCTTAATAACTGATTTTTCTATCATCAAATCTTCATACTATGGAAAAAACTTACGTAGAAAGAGTATATGAAGTCACTCGCCTTATTCCTTATGGAAGAGTCTCTAGCTATGGTGCCATTGCAGATTACCTCTCTTTGGGGTCTGCCCGCATGGTAGGTTGGGCGCTAAATAGAAGCTTTACAGGAGATGAAAAAGCTGTGCCTGCGCATCGAGTCGTCAATCGTAAAGGAGAACTGAGTGGTCGTGGACACTTTCCCACACCAAGCATGATGCAGGAGCTATTAGAACAAGAGGGTATCGAAATTGAGAATCACCGTGTTGTGAACTTTGAAGTATTACACTGGAAGCCTGCGGAGGAGTTGTAGTTTGAGTAGCAAGTCTTAGCTTATTTTTTTGCTCCTAGCTATAATTGCCTCACTCTCTTTCCATCCCTCTAATTCGTTGCGCTTGCCCTATTTGCTCAATCTTGGTTTTCAAATTGACGGCATCGCGCGCCTCCTTAGCGGCGTGATAAAATACTGCGAAAGCCAAGAAATACATACCAAATACGAAAAATAATATACTGGCAGTAATCGTAGTTAGAGCAAGCGTACTTACTAGGTTGAGTTGTGCTTGCTCGAAGGGAAATATCCAAGCTAACAATTCAAAAAAGACGGAAAAAATCATAGTGTCCAGTGCTCCGAACAGCAGCAAGGCTATCAGGCTGATAGAAAAGAATAAACCAATACCTTTACCGTAGCTTTTATTCATCAGACTAAAACTTTGTTGAAACTGTCTTGCTAGATTTCCTTGTTCCTTGTACAATGTAAATACAAACAAAAAAAGAAAAGGAAGGAGCAGAAATAGTGCCCAAAAAAGTTGTGCTTTTAGAAGAAAAAAGGATAGACAAATCAATATGATAGCAAGACCAAAACTAAGACGAAAAGAAGCCATCCACTGCTGTTGGGGAGAGGATTTCGAAAAAATTCGCTTGTATAATAAACTCACTACGAGACTCAGCGGAAGCCAAAAGGCAAGTCCCATCCACCAATGCTCGCTGGTGAAGAACTGTGAAAGGCTAAAAATCGTGCCAAACAATCGCTGTGGAAAATAGAAATTACTTTGAAAATCAGCCGACAAAAAGTAAGCCATTCCTGTGTAGAGTAGGGCAGCAAAAACACTAGCGGAAAGGAGTGTTTTGAAATATTTTCTACACAAAACAATGGTGTCGCCAAACATTTGCGCGACATTTTTCACGTCCAGCCATTGTACATTCAATTTTCGATCTGCGCGAAGTTGATAGGCATTGGAGCTAGCTGAAAAGCCCTTCCTAGCTTTCCAGCGTGGATAGAAAACAAAATAACCCAATACAAAAAGCAGATTGACCGCGATGAAGAGTCCTCTTATTAAATTGGGAGTTTCGGTATGTCTAGTAAGATACCCTTCAAAAAAAGCTGCCAAAATGATAATTGGAACAATACCAATCATGATTTTCAGCCCTCTACGAGCCGATTTCTGAAAGGCTTTTGCTCGACTAAACGAGCCTGGGAAAACCAGCCCTTTTCCCATCGTGATGCCCGCTGCACCTGCAATGATAATAGCAGAGATTTCCAGCGTTCCATGTATCCAAATCGTCAGAAAAGATTCCCAAAATAAATCACGCTCAATAAAAAAATACTGAAAAGCACCGACCATCACACCATTACTCACCAAAATGATAAGTGAACCAATAGTGAAAAAAATGCCTAATACAAAAGTCAGAAAAGCAACGAAAAGATTATTGCCCGCAATACCAATCGACATACCCATTTCGCCTTTTTGTTTATAGACCGCCATGGGATCACCAGAAGCGATATTTTCTTTGGTCATTTCCACATAGTATTCACCTAAAATGACTTCTGCAAAACCCGTATCCATTGCTGAAGAAAGCACACCGATTAAAAAAGAAAGCAAGAAAACAAGAAAGGCGATCAAAAACGCTCTTTTGGCTTCAAAAACCAGTTGAGGCAAATCATCCGTCCAGAAGGTTAAGAGCTTATTGCGCTTCGATTTTCTATTTTTGTAGATGTTTACGAAAATCTGTTGTGCCAGTCCGTTCAAATAGACTCGAACAGAGCGGTTGGCGTAGAAAGTTCTTGCGTAAGAAAGATCGTTCATTAGATGAATGAACACATCGTACAGCTTGTCGGGAGCTCTCGAAGGGCTCTTCAGAATTTGCTCAAATTCTGCCCATTTTTCTTTCATCTGATTGATAAAGCGAGTTTCACGCATATAAGAAGACAGATTTTTTAACTTATGAAATCAATGGATGGTCAGCTAAAAAAATGGTATTATCCTAGTTGAAAGGATGATTTTTGAGGTCATACCATCAACTTCATACCACTTTTCAATCTGATTGTCCAAACACATGCAATAAATTCATAATAGGTAATTTACACATATTAAAATATATTATACTATGAATGATTTTTTAGCTGCATCTATACCATTCCCTACTTTTTAGCTACCGTTCCCTAATCAAGTATTTTTAAGTCGATTCTAGGTTTTATCTTCGCATTAAAGTTTTCTCATAGTATGTTTTAATTCGTCCTACACCTGACTCTCCTTTGGTGTAGGTTTTTTTATTTTAGGGAATAGGTAATAAATAAAATACCCAAAACCGTAGTTGTAGTTTGTTCTTATGCAAGGCGGAAAAAACGGACTTATATCGTAGTATAATAAGTATTTTTCCAAGGCAACAGAAGGGCAAAATAAAGCTGCAAGGTGGATAGCCTATATTTTACCAACTCCCTTAAGGGCTTTCCTTTTTCAAACGGCTACCAAGTTTCTTCAATTCATTCCACAGAGCAGTTTTCAAATTCCGATCCTTCGCAATCTTGGAAAGTGCATCTACTTTCAGGAATTGACGTCCGTCATAATCCAATAATTGATAGGATTGCATACGATAATGAATGCCCAATTGATTTAGTGGAATACCAAAACTCAAAACACCTAAACAAGGATAGCTGTGAAAGTGAATTGCTTCATCATTCCTGATTTGCAGCAAAAAAATATCCTTGTCCATTTCTAGCTGAATAGCGGTAAGCATCTTGCCCAATAGCGTTTGGGCTTCTTCATCGAATGTTTTTGCAGCTACTAGTACTAGGAGTGGTCTAGCACCAATGAATGGCGGCTGTTTTTTCGTTTCTCCAAGAGCGAATAAAGTAAAATTATAGAACCAGTTCTCCAAATTATTTGTCTTTAAATAGCGTATTTATAAAATAAAAATTGGAATAAAAAAAATAGCTTTCTTTTTATTTTGCGATTAGCCCAGAAAGACTTAGTTTTGAAGGTATTCACTTCAAAAAATCTGAATCAATCAGACAATTCAAATATACTATCATTTATCCAAAATCAAACGATATGAAACACAATATTTCCATCACACCAACCACTAATTCCCGCCTCCCCGAGCTAGACTTTGAAAAGCTACAATTTGGTCGTACTTTCACAGATCACATGTTTGTAGTGGATTATGAAGATGAAAAATGGAACAATCCTCGCATTGTTCCATTTGGACCTTTTGAAATGCACCCAGCAGCAATGGTTTTGCATTACGGGCAAGCGATTTTTGAAGGTATGAAGGCTTTTAAAAACAAAGAAGGCAAAGCTGTCTTTTTCCGTCCTGAAATGCACGCCAAACGTATCAACCTATCTGCCGAGCGTATGTGTATGCCCAATTTACCAGAAGATTTGTTCTTGGAAGGCTTGCACCGCCTCGTCGCTTTGGACCAAGATTGGATTCCGCCCAAAAAGGGAAGTGCGCTTTACATTCGTCCTTACATGATTGCTATGGACGAATTTATTGGTGTTCGCCCCTCTGCTTCCTATCGTTTCATCATATTTTGCTGTCCAGTAAATAGTTATTACACCAAACCCGTAAAGCTATTGGTGGAGCAAGAATTTGTGCGTGCCATCAAAGGAGGTGTTGGAGAAGCAAAAGCGGCTGGAAATTATGCTGCTGCCTTGTTGCCAGATCGCCTAGCAAAAGAGAAGGGCTACGACCAAGTGATGTGGACAGAAGCACCCGAATTTAGAAAGATTCAGGAAATCGGAACGATGAATATTTTCTTCGTCATAGACGGAAATGTTGTGACACCAAAGGCCGATGGAGCGATTCTGAAAGGCATCAATAGAGATAGCATCATTCAACTACTCAAAAAAGAGGACTACACTGTAGAGGAACGCGACATTTACGTAGAGGAGTTGGTGGAGGCGCACGAAAGAGGAATTTTGCAAGAAGCGTTCGGGGCAGGAACAGCAGCGGTCATTTCGCAAGTGTCTGAAATTACTTACAAAGATCAAAAAATGGTGCTGCCTAATCTTAAAGAAGCCAAAGTTACTCTTGGGATTAAAGCTAAAATCAACGGCATTCGTTTCGGAGATGTAGCAGATACTTTTGCTTGGATAAAACCCGTGCAGGTCAATGCTGTTGACTTAGCGGTAGAAAACAACTCAATGTATCAAGTTTCAGCTTAAGGCAAATAAATCCTAAGAGCATGTTTGGAATATTATCTTCCTGTAAACCAATATTTTACGAACCTGACTCAGGCGTGAGGCGTGAACCGCAAACTACTGATTTACAGTTCAATCCTGCTCCAAACATGCTCTGAGGGCTGAACGTATTCAATCGTTAACAATGAGAAAATTTGGCAAAACACCACGCCCCAGCAAGTGGAAAAGAATCTGGAACTTTGCAGTAAGTATTTTTTGGGCAGCCTACGAATATTCCAATTTCGGCAATCACGATGATCGAATGAAGAAAAGAAGCAGGAAAACGCGCTTTGATCGTTGGTGAACAGAAAACATAGATTCTATAAAGGAAATTTCAACCGCAGAGTCGCGCAAAACAATGCTCTGTGCAACTTTGCGAAAATACTTTGCGTACCTCTGCGGTTAAAAATAGAGCCTAAGCATCCAACACGCCTGATAAATCGCCCTGCTGCGCCCTGCGTGCTTTTCGTCGCTCACCACTAAAGAAATATTTCATTCGATAGCCCAACCAATACATAACAGGTACGACCACCAACGTCAAGAAAGTGGCAAAAGTCAAACCGTAAATGACCGTCCAAGCCATGGGGCCCCAAAAAGCGGTATTGTCACCACCGATAAAGATTTGTGGATCGGACTGAGAGAGCAATGTGAAGAAATTCATATTGAAACCAATGGCTAGTGGAATCAAACCGAGTACCGTCGTGATCGCCGTCAGCAATACTGGTCGCAAACGCGTCGCCCCACCCTGAATGATGGCCTCGCGTACTTCTTCTTTTTTCAGTTGTAGCATATTAGAAACGCCCGCTTTTTCTTCGGCGCGTTGCAGCAATAAATTGATGTAATCTATTAATACAATGGCATTATTTACTACAATTCCCGCCAGCGAGACAATACCAACGCCCGTGAAAACGACCGAAATTTCTTTGCCTGTGAAGGCATAACCAAAGAGGACACCAATCAAGCTAAAGAAGACCGTCAAGATGATGATGAAGGGCGAAATAACGGAATTGAACTGCGTGACCAGTATAATCATGATACCAAAAACGGCAATCGCAAATGCACCTGCCAAGAAAGACATCGCCTCTGCTTGATCTTCTTGCTCTCCCCTAAATTCGTAATTCATGCCTTCTGGAAGATCGTATCTATCCATTGCCGCACGTACTTCATTCACAATGGCATTTTTGTCATAACCTGCCACGACATTGGAGAAAATCGTAACCGTTCGATCTAGATTTCTCCGCTTAATAGAGCTGTAAGTAGAAGTATATTCCACATCCGCCACCGCAGTGATCGGCACTTGTAGCAATTGCCCTTGATTGTTTCGGAAAGTAATGCGCTGATTGAGCAAATTGGTCACATTGTAACGGTATTTTTCATCCAAACGAATGAAAATCGGATATTCATCCTCGCCTTCTTTGTATTGTGATACTTCTTTTCCGAAAACAGCCGTCCTGATTGCACTAGCAATTTGGAAGGTAGAAATTCCGTAGGTTCTCGCCGCTTCCCGATCAATATTAACCAACAATTCAGGTTTTCCAATCTGTACATCTGCTTTCAATTCTTCGATGCCACCGATTCCTAGATTATTGATGTAGTCAATCACTTTTTCACCTTCTACGATCAGTGGCTCTATTTCATCGCTTCGCAATTCGATATTGATCGGCTTCTGCGTGGGTGGTCCATCTGCGTTTTTATCTACGGCTATTTTCACGCCTGGCACACCTTGCACGGCATCTCGTATTTCGTTCATGACATCGAAAGTGGAGATGCCACCACGTTCTTCGGTCGGTACGAATTGCACCGTAATTCTTGCTTTGTTGGGTGAATTACCGCCCTCTGGTGGCGCATTCGGATCGGCAGTGTTCTCCCCAATTTGTGTCAAGATGGCCTCAATGATGTGCGTGTAAGGCTTCATACTTTCCGAAATGCGTTCTTCCATTTGTTCCACAGCTCGATTGGTCGCTTCAATGTCGCTGCCAAGCGGTAATTCGATAAAAGCATTCACATAAACTGGATCGGCTTGTGGAAACTGCGTAATCTCTGGTGTAAATCTGCCAAAAGCAAGCACTGCAAGGATGAACAAGACTACCGTTCCACCAAAAAAGAAGCCAGAAAAGCGCAAGGCAAAATGAATAAATTTGTTATAGACTCTTTCCAATGCTGGCATAATGCGGTTTTGAAAATAGAATGAACCTGGACGAAGCAAAAAGAAATTAGCCAGCGTAACAATACCAATTAAAGCAAACAGATTGCGTACCAATTCTATACCTGTCACCATACCAACGGCAGCAATGACAAAGCAAACCAAAGCTGTAATGATGATATTTCGTACCTTCTTCCTTCTTGCTTGTTGGTCTTCTGCCTTCTCATCTAGTCGCATGAAAGCCGCTGTCAGTACTGGATTGATAACCAGCGCTACGAAGAGCGAAGAAGACAAAACGATGATGAGCGTATAAGGCATGTAGAACATGAACTCTCCCACCAAACCTGGCCAAAAACCCAGCGGAAGGAAAGCAGCGAGTGTCGTTGCAGTGGAAGCAATAATGGGCAGCGCAACTTCTCCCGCACCATACTTTGCGGCATCAGTGGGAGAATAGCCTTCTTGCATATAGCGATAAATATTTTCCACCACCACGATTCCATTATCCACCAACAAGCCCAGCGCGAGAATGAGGGCAAAAAGTACGACTACATTCATGGTCGTTCCTGTCGCGTAGAGAATCAAAATCCCCATCAGCATGGAAAGCGGAATGGCAATACCAACGAAGGAAGCATTTCTCAATCCAAGGAAAAAGAGCAAAACCAAGACCACTAAGATCACACCCGAAATGATGCTATTCTCTAGGTTTTGTACTTGCAGTCGAGTGTTGATCGATTGATCGTTGAACAAGCTGATTTTCAGGTTTTCTGGCAAGGTTTCCCTTACTTCTTCCACAGTAGCTGATATTTGATCCGCTACAAAGAGTAGGTTTTCTCCTTTCTTTTTGATGACGCCCAGCGAAATGACAGGTAAGCCATCAGAGCGCGCAATGCTCGTTTTATCTTTGAAGTCGAATCGTACTTCTGCAATATCCCTCAAATAAACGGGGCTTTGTCGCTCGTTTTTGACCACCAAATTGCGGAGTTCTTCTATGGCTTCAAACTGACCGACCACTCGAATGGCCCGACGAAAGTCATTGTTCAACAACTCTCCCGCCGACATGGTCATGTTCTCGCCCGCTATGGCATTTTCGATGTCGCCGTAGCTGATTTCCAAACTCTCCATTTTCAATACATCCAAATCTACTTTGACCTCGCGTTCCGTCGAACCACTCAATTGCACCTCGGAGACCTCCTTGATATCTTCCAATTCTTCCTGTATGTATTCTGCATACTTGCGCAATTGATCTGGCCCATAATCGCCGGAGACATTGACGGAGACAATCGGAATTTCTGAGAAATTGATCTCTAGCACCGTTGGGTCTTGATCTAGATCATTCGGTAGCTCACTTTTGGCAATGTCCACCGCGTCTTTCACTTTTCGGACGGCTTCGTCTATATCTTCATCTGCTTCAAACTCCACCGTGATGACCGAAAAATCCTGAATCGAAGTAGAATTGATATTTTTGACACCATCTACGGATTGGATTTCGCGTTCTAGCGGTCGCGTCACAAGACTCTCTATTTCTTCTGCCGAGTTACCAAAATAGGGCGTATTGATATAGACTTGTGGCCACTCTACTTCTGGAAATTGTTCCTTTGCGATGGAGCGATAGCCCACAATTCCAAAAATAAAAATCATCGCCGTCAGCAAAAAGATGCTAATCTGATTGTTGACGGACCAAGTGGAGATCAAAAACTCCCTTAATTTTCCTTTTTTATCGCTTTTATTGTTCGGTGTTGATTCCATTTATTTATTTTTTACTTGGCTGTTTGCTAGTTCGATTGTAGTTTAATTAAGTACCCTAACTTGAACGATCAATCTATGAGTAATTTGAATTTGGTCTTAAAAATCCGAATTTGATTATTGTCCAATTTCCCTAATTGGGTAATCACATTTTTACGCTTCAAAGTGACAATCCTATCCACTTTAACCACTGATGTAACTCTTAGATTATTCTTTCCTCCTGGCTGTATAATAAATTCATTATCTGATAAAACCCTTGGTACAACAGAGCTTATTGCACAAATAACAATATCTCTATAAGCATCTTTTGTAATGCTTATAACTACAGCAGGTCTTACTTTTACGTTCGTCAATTCTGCAAATGGGAATGGTATCAATACTATATCGCCAGTATTCATTTTTCTAGCTAATTTTTAAATAGTCTTGATAAATATCTTCCCGTTCATCTTTCCAAAAATCAAAGGCATCAGAGTCAGATGTAAATGCTCTAATTTCTTCTTCTTGCGGCTTGAACAATGGTTCAAATATTTCGGCTATGTCTTTTGGACGTTTGATTTCCAGTAGTGTACCGAACCAGTTTCCTGCTTCCTCTCCTTTAGGGGCTTTACCCTTGTATAAATGTTCGCGCTTTAACCATTTTATACTTAAAACCCCCGAAGATTTATCTTTTGTATCAACTACGATCCCTAAAGCAGAGATAGTTAAATCGTACTTTCCTCCTAGTGATTTAAGCGCAAAAAAATCTCCTATTTTCACATCGGCAAGCTTTCGGTAAAACTGATCTCCTTCTTGATCTTTTTCACTCCAAGCAATTTGCCATTTTCCTTGATTAATAAATTTTTCAAGTTGACTATCCTTTTTACTAAAATGATAGCCTGCTGCCCAATAGCGTCGTAACAGATTGTCTGTATTCATACTCTAAGAATTCTATCATAAATATAAAAAACCTATTTTCTGCAATAGAACAATGCTCTTTAAATAAACTAAGATTTTACAGAGAGCATCATCATTTCTCTGCGGAAATTGTCCAACAACTTGTTGTACAATTTATCCTGACTTACATAAATTCAGATTTCGTTATGAAACGAGCTAACAGCCAATAGCAAAAAGCCAACAGCTATTTAGTCGCCATTTGCTCTTCCTGCACCTCAATTGCTTGCCCGTCATCCACCGAGCGCGATCCCTTCACAATAATATTTTCACCACCTTGCAAACCACTTTCAATGACCACTTCGCCTTCGTAGCTATCGCCCGTTTGGACATACACTTTCTTAGCAACTGGTCCTTTGTCGCCTTTTCCTTGAATCAATACGTAGCTCTTTCCACCCACTTCTTGCTGCACTAATTCCAATGGTATGTTCACCACATTGTTTTGCGCCCTGTCTTTGATGCGCATGGTAGCTAAGAGATTGGGTTTGAGTCCTGTTCCCGTAACATTGGCTTCTATTTTTAGGGTTCGGTTGGTCTTATCAATGGTGCGTGCTACTTCCGTGATTCTAACTTCTCTCTCCCAGTCCATTGCAGGTACTTGTGCGGTGACTTTCGAGCCTTTTCCGACGGAACGAATCAAAGTCTCAGGCACATTTGCTACAATTTTTACTTTGCTGGTATTGAGCACTTGTGCGATTGGCGCACCCGGTGCAGCAATTTCTCCCGCCTTCACGATCAGCATTTCTACCACTCCCGAAACAGGTGAATAGACTTCACTTTTGCTCAATTGCAATTTTACCGTCTCTATGGCTTTTTCTAGACGTTCTTTGTTGTTCTCCGCTTGCAAATACTGCACTTCCGAACCAATTTCTTGATCCCAAAGGCGTTTTTGCCGCTCGTACAAATCATTGGCGAGTTGTAATTGGGTTTCTAGTTCTGCAATCTGCTTCTCAACAGATTCTAAATCCAGTTTTGCGACCAATTGTCCGCGACGCACCGATTGTCCTTCTCGAATCCGTAAATCAAGGATGCGCCCACCAATCTCGCTGGAAATGCTGACCAAATCCTCGGCTTCTACACTTCCTTGTACGTCGGTATAGTGCGAAAAGTCGCTTCTTTGTACCTTCTGGGTGGTCACCGTCGGTAGTTTCACCGCAGCAGGATCAAGTTCTTCGATTTCTGCTTGCAGCGTCTCAATTTCTTGCGCCAAATTGCGATAGGTCGCTTGTTTTTCATTCAAGGCTGCTCTTTTTTCTTCCAGCGTCACGGGTTCTGTCGCTTCTTCTGCCCCCGATCCACATGCTGCAAAGAGGGTAAAAACAGCCATTGTCAATAGGATGAAAATCTTCTTCATTTATTCGTATAGTTATGATTGTGTTAGTTTAATTAATTCTGCCCCAAAGCCTTCTCCAAATCTGTCTTCGCCACCAATAAGTCATAAAGCGAATTGATGTAATTGCCTTGCGCTTGATACAATTCACTTTCGGCTTGCGTCACTTCCAGACTAGAACCGACACCTTCTCGGTACTTGATCTGCGTGGTTTCGTATATTCTTTCCGCTAATTCTTGACTGCGCTTGTTGGCATTTACCGTGCGTTTAGCATTGAAGTAAGCGATTCGTGCGTTTTGATACTCTAAGGTAGCGGCGCGCTCGAAGTCGTTGAGTTGGACTTGGGTTTTTCTTAAATCGACTTCTGCTTGCTGGATTTGATATTTGGTGGTAAAGCCGTTGAATATTGGCACTTTAAGCGAAACACCCACGAATGATAAGTCTATCCAAGGCAGTTCGTTTTCATCAAATAGATTATTTCTTTGTAGCGATTGTTGATAGGCACCATTTGCTAACAAACTGGGATAACGTGCTGCCTTCTTCGAAGCAATATTTTTTATATTCAAGGCTTCTCCTGCTTTTATAGTAGCATATTCAGGACGTTGTTCTAGTTGAAATTCTGTTCCCAGTAAAACCTGATCGTCCACCAAAGTGGTACTTACTAAGTTATCAATATCATTAGTTAATACAATCTCTTCTTTGATTGGATACCCCATTTGAAACTTGAGCAGATTGTAATTAAGTGCAACAAATTGCGCCGTATTTTCTGCCTGTGTTTTCAGATTTTCTAAAGATAAAGTCAACCGATCTACATCCAGTTTTTCTGCAAATCCTTCTTCATAAATAGCTGCTGTTTCTCGCAGCGTTTTTTGTAAATTACTGATGTTATCCTCTATGATATCAAGATTCTTTTCCGCAATCAAAACTGCTAAATAGGCTTTTTCTACATTGTAGCGTAATTCAAAAGTAGTTTGATTCATCTCTTTACTTACCAAATCCCTGTAAAGTTGAGCAGCTTGTATGCCAACAAAAACAGTGGGATCAAATAAAAGAGCACTTGCGCTCACATTTCCTGTCAGATTATTTTTCAAACCAGCTTCTACAGCAATGAATGTTCCTTCTGGCATTCCAGCAGCTTGCCCAGGCAACAAAAATTGAGGAATAATGATATTATGCTGATAGTCTAGCCCCGCACTCACCTTGGGAATAGCTGCCGTCCGTATTTCTTGTATGCTGGCTTCTGCGTTGATGCTTTCCAATTGCGCCAAGCGCACCTGATTGCTATTCTGCAAAGCATATTGAACGGCTTCTTCGAGCGAGAAGGCTTGTTGTGCCTGTAAGCCAAAAGCCGACAAGCTAAATAGTAAAATGAAGTGTAGTGATTTCATGTTTTAAGTCCTTGTAATGTTTGCTAAATATCATAATGGTTATGAAGGAGTATAGAGGCGTTATACTGCATATCGGTTTCACTCCTCTTCATCTTTGATTTGTTTTAATGCTCTTTCTACTTGACTGACCAGTTCATTTTTATTAGGTAGATAGTAGATATATTTTGTTGCAAAAATTTGATTTGCTAATCCACCTAAGGCGTATTCTGCAACTATTTCATCCTTTGATCTACATAGTATAATCCCAATTGGGTCATTATCAATTACCTCGTTGACTTCGGTTTTGTAATAATTTAAGTAAGCATTCATCTGTCCGACGTATGAAGAAGTAAGGTTTTTCATTTTTAAATCTATCAATACATAGGCTCTTAGTATTTTATTGTAAAATACCATATCTACATAATGATGCTTATTACCAAGTGTTATACGTTTTTGCGAGCCTACGAACATAAATCCTCTTCCTAATTCTAAAAGAAAATCTTCGATAAATCTGATTAATTTGTGCTCTAAATCTTTCTCTAATAGTACTTTATTTTCAGGTATTCCAAGAAATTCTAAAACATAAGGCTCTTTAATTATATCACCAGCTTCTTTTATAACTTGCCCCTTCTTCGATAATTGATATACATCTTGTTTATTCAAATCTCCCTTAGACAACAAAAGCCTTTGAAACAGCGAGCTATTGATTTGGCGTTTCAATTCTCGAACAGACCACTTTGATTGATGTGTTTCCTTTTCATAGAATCCTCTCTCTACCTTATCATCAATCAGTAATAGCTCGCAAATGTGACTCCAACTTAGGTGTTCAGACACTGTCTGAACACTCGAATAGTTCAGAAAAAATGACCTCATGTTAAATAGGTTAGTCCTTGAAAAACCACGTCCCAGTTCCTTCGTCAATTCTTTTGATAGCTCAAGTAACAATTGGCGGACTGTTAACTGAGAGGTCTTTTCTCTTTCTGCAATTATTTTTCCGATTTGCCAATAAGTCAATAAAATTTCTCGATTGACTTCTATTTCTATTTTATTTTTTGATTGCTGAACAACTTGTTTTATTTCTCTGATCAACTCTTCATATTCCTTCAATTTTTTTCTTGGCTTCTCCATATTAGTTTTCATTGACATTTAAGCTCAATCCTGTAATACATTAATTACTCCTTTACATCATTTTCACAGATAGTTAAAGGCTTAATAGTGTAGGAGCTAATAACCCACCGCATCCGATTGCTGCTCTCCGATATGTTCCTTCCACAGCTCCAAACCCTTATCCGAAGCCCAGCCGTGCACAAATTGATGAATAAACTCTTTGACGATTTCCTCTTTTTTATATTTTTTCATCGGGAAGACATCTTCATCCATCACCACATGACTCGCTTCTACGTAGATTCTTGACGCTATATCTGCATTGATTTCAGAGCGATAAAGCCCTTGCTTCTGCCCTCTTTCTATATTGTCTTTAATTGAATTATAGACGTATTCATTGTGCACCTCCTGCATTTTGCACCAACTGTTTTTGTAGTATTTCTGCAAATCGTACATCACTGTGGGCGATACTTGACGAATGGTTTCCATCAAATATTGAGCAAAATTCATGAGTTCTTCCACGGCATTATCCGCACTATCTCGAATAGCACCGAATATCTCTAAATCTTTTTGAATGTAGGAAATAGTAACATGCTGGATAAGGTCAGATTTGGCTTCAAAGTATTGATAGAGGGTTTTTTTAGACATGCCCAGTTTGCCCGCAATGTCGTCCATACTCACACTACGAATGCCGTAGCGTAAGAATAATGCACCTGCTTGCTCTATGATTTGTTCTTTTGTTGACATCAAGTGATTTTGCTTTCTACAGAGCAGTTTTTCATGACTCTATTCAATTAGCTGTGAAATTCTTTCACATTCTTAAGCACAAGAACAGAGGAAACTTTTGGGGAGTTCAAAGTTTCCTTGGTTTTTTTTGACTTCTTGCTCAACAACATAGATTCATTGATGAACAACTTCAAAAATTCGACCAATGAAGCCCGAAATTCGATTTGAAATTAGGGCAAATTTTGTACGGTATTCCTTGGATTTACTTCTAATTTACCTGACCTTTGCCCAAGAAATAAATATTTGATTTACAATATCATATATGTACCAAACATCCTACTGTTCAAGCGATTTTGGCTGTTTTGAAATCACTGGAAGTGAGGCGGGCATAAAAAAGGTGCAGCGCACGGAAAAAGTTCCCAAAAGAACAGAAAAACCACTCGCGATCATCGAAGACTGCATCGCGCAATTAAAAGCTTATTTCGACGGTGATTTAAAAGATTTTGAGGTGCCACTAGACTGGGCGGGCGCGTCGGATTTCAATCGCTCCGTTTGGGAAGTCTTGCTCAGGATACCTTATGGACATACGACGTCTTATTCTGCGATTGCGGACAAACTAGATAATCCGAAAGCAGTCCGTGCCGTCGGTTTAGCCAATAAATACAACCCCATCGCAATCATTGTGCCTTGTCATCGGGTCATAGCAAAGAACGGTGATTTGCAAGGCTATTTTTATGGTTTGGATATGAAAAGACGCTTATTAGAATTAGAAAATCCAATGAGTTTTGCGCGGCAAGGTAGTTTGTTTCAATAGACTTGATACGTTATAGATAATCAATGAGTTATGAGCGGAAATGGGAAACAATTTGTCAAATTTTCAAAATTTGACAAATTTACATTCTCACAGAGAACTGATTATCAGCCACTTGATTTTTTAGCAAAAAAAATCACAACGCATCAACTCTAATAAATACTCAAGACACGATGTTTTCAGAAAAACAAATTAAATCAATTGCGGAAGAAATACACAGTGGAATGAAGTGCTTCATCCGAAAAGAAGATAAAGAGGTGTTGACCGTAATGGACTGGGACAGTGCGTTTTTTGATATAAGTTGCCTACCCGAAGAAGCGCAACAAGAATTGAAGGGTGTTCAATATAACTTGTTGGCTTATCATGAAATCGAAAAAATGCCTTCCAATAAAACCTTTGAAGTCATGGAAAATTTTGCCGATGCGCTCCCTTCCGCAGGCGACTACCGATTGAAAATACGACTGATAGAAGCACTCCATCGAAGAAGACCCTTCGCCCAGTTCAAAAATGTAATTGACCACTCCAATTATCGAGCAGCTTGGTTTGAGTTTAGGGAGGAGGCGCAGCGGGAATGGGTGCGGGAGCAGCTAGAAGAGATGGAGATTGGTTAGTGTGTTCGTATTACATAGACTTTTAGATATTCAAATTTTGTAGGTCAAAAAGTAAAATGTAGTAATAAGACTGTAAGAGACAAGGGTATTCCTTCTATTGCTTAGAGCGGGAATTGCTGAATGCCCTCAAATCTCTTATCACCTAAATTGGAAGTTTATTCTTTTCTCACAAAAGCCCCTTTTTCAATTGCTCCACAGCATAGTTCGCGGCGCGCGCCGTCAAAGCCATAAAAGTCAGCGACGGATTTTGAACACCTACGCTTGTCATACAAGCACCATCGGTGACGAAGACGTTTTTGCAAGTATGCAATTGATTCCATTTGTTGAGCAAAGAAGTATTTGGGTCTTTTCCCATCCGAACACCACCCATGACGTGAATATCCAAACCAGGTGCTTGCCCGCTGTCATGCTTTACGATATTTTCACAGCCCGCTGCTTCCAGCATCGCATGTCCTTCCTTCCAAAAATCTTGTAGCAGTTTT
Source organism: Bacteroidota bacterium (assembly GCA_039201015.1). Classification (GTDB taxonomy): domain Bacteria; phylum Bacteroidota; class Bacteroidia; order Chitinophagales; family Saprospiraceae; genus JAAUTG01. Next base: position 21,425 of record JBCCRX010000017.1, read on the forward strand.
TCGTCGTTTTCATCGTAATCAATAGAAGCGATCAGTAAAGGAATGCCCCATTCATCTTTTTGATCTGAACTCAGACGAACATGATTGCGCTCCTTTGGAATCGTCTCTCCTTGCATCATCATGTAAACGGTCCAGCCGCCTGGCTGACTTATTTTCCGCTTAAAAGCTGCACCAATTTGTTCTCCTTCAACGGCTCTTCCCCAGCTACTTCTATCAGCGGTGAAAAAGGTCATATAGCCTCCTCGGAAATCGCTATCCAGCCGATTGACATTTCGGAAATTCGGAATCATAATCGAAGTTGGGCGACGACCGTAATAATAAGAATCCAAATTGCCTGGACGAGTAGCGGTGAGCGAACCGCGATAGTTGTGGAAAGCGACGTATTTACCGAGCAAGCCATTATCATTGCCTAATCCATTTGGAAAGCGTTTAGATTTAGAGTTGAGCAGCAAAAGATTGCTATTGACACAAGCGGCATTAAGGAAAATGATAGTGGAGAAATAGTAACGTTCTGCTTTGGACAAGCGATCAATTACCTTCACGCCTACTGCTTTTTGTTTATCTTCATCATACAAAATAGAATGCACTACGGCATCAGATTGCAGTGTCAAGTTTCCCGTTTTTTCTGCCCATGGCAAGGTGGAAGCATTGGAGCTAAAATAAGCACCGTACGGACAGCCGCGATAGCACAGATGCCTGGCTTGGCATTGCGCCCTACCCTGCTGAAAGTGAATGTCTTTCGGCTGAGTCAGATGCGCACAACGACCGATAATAGCATGACGATTTTCGTATTTCGCCATGATCGCATCGCTCATTTCTCGCTCTGTTCGGTTCATTTCCCAAGCAGGCAAAAACACTCCGTCTGGCAAAGTTTCCAAGCCATCTTTGTTCCCGCTGATGCCCACAAATCTTTCTACATAGCTGTACCAATCTGCTACATCTTTGTATTTAATTGGCCACTCAATGCTGTAATCATCTCTGCTGGGATTGTCAAATTCGTATTTGCTCCAACGCTGGGTTTGTCGCGCCCAAGTCAATGACTTTCCACCCACTTGATAACCTCGTATCCAATCAAAAGGCTTTTCCTGGATGTAGGGATGCTCTTTGTCTTTCACAAAAAAATGTTGAGTCGCCTCATCAAAGGCGTAGCAGCGATCGGCAATTGGATTTTCTTGTTGCATTTTTTGAGAAAGTCGATTTCGGTGTGGCAACTCCCAAGGATGCTTAAACGCAGTCGGATAATCCGCTACATGTTTTACTGATCTTCCACGCTCTAACACCAATGTTTTCAAGCCTTTTTCACACAATTCTTTAGCCGCCCAACCCCCACTGATACCAGAGCCAATAACGATGGCATCGAAGGTGTTCTTTTCGTTTTGTATCGTGTTCATTCTCTCTAATTTGAGCTAGATTTGATAAGATGTTTTTGAAAGATAGGGAACAAGGAATTGGGTGAACTTCAAGCATAGTTAAAACGAATGAAAAGATAGGTATTTACGACTAAAAATTATAACTTGGGAGTGAGAAGGTTAAAAAATAGAGAAGAAATGTAACTGCTGTTGCTGGCTTGCTACAGAAAAGTGTTGAAACTGACCATCAATTCGAGAAGTTATGGAGACAAAAAGCGTAAGAAGGATACCTCTAAGGGCTCAACGTTTGTGTTTTGCGGCATGCACGCTTCTGTTCGCAATGGCTATCTTCCACGGAAGCGGATTCACTTACATCAAAGGGCTTACTCTAGAGTCTAATATTGAAGATTTCTTGCAGCAGATTATACCTGTTTTATTCATTCATCCTTCCTTTCATCTGCTCGCTCTAGTCGCATTTGGGATACTAGCAGTATTTTCTGGTGCAGCAGCTCGAAATATGTTATTTCTGATTGCTATTTTAGTATTCGTTGATGCTATTTTGGGTTTTTATTTAGGAGGTATGATACCTGGCATATCATTGTCTTCTGCGAGTTTACTTTTTGCCTTGGCTGCCTGGCAGGCAAAAGCTGAATAGAAGACGTTTAGCAACTTCGCGTCATCTCCTCTGCGACACTCTGCGGTTGAAACCTCTTACGTAGCTACTAAAATGAGTGGAAGGCAGATAAGAATCTATATTACTAGCTTGAGGAAAATAAGTAGCATCTTTTGCCGCGCAAATTAAAAATACTCCGCGCAACTCCGCGTCGTCTCCTCTGCGACACTCTGCGGTTAAAATGTCTGATGTAGTCACTAAATGGTTTGACAATCCAAAATAGATAATTCTATAACGATAATACTGTCTCTACCCGTGAAAGAAGAGAGCGTATCTCTAAACGTACCAGAAACGAAGCGTGGTTTACCACCGATGAAATGGCCGTTTCCTTTACAGACTGCGATTGCTCGAGTCACAACGAGTGCGCTGGATGCGGCAGCATTTTCTGTCTCTGATGAAGGAGTAGAAGTGCGCGCTGAAAGATGCTTTTGCAAGTCTGGATGCGCCACTATCTTAGAGTAAGCATTGCGCACAGGGATAAGCGTATCTACGTCCACCCATGAAGTAGAGGAAGGCAATTGTAAATAAGGGCGATCGTTAGGGATTTGTGTAAAACTTAGCATTCCTATTGATAATGCCAAGAGTAGCAGATGTTTGAACATAAATTTCATAATAGAGGGTGAATTTTTTAATGAAAACAGTGCCACAACAGCCACATTGCTGATGCGAAATCCCCCTATAGTTTTGATTAGTATTTCCCTTTCAAGTCAACAGTTACAGATAGCTAGTATGTGCATTTGACAGAAACTGTAATTGAATGATTGAATAAAACTGTAATAAAGCTAATGAATACTGTAAACAAGAGCCTAATATTTCATTAGCTGGCTGCCGCCGATTATGGTAAGTAAGTAATGGGCAGATACTGGATAATTTAAATCAGTATCAAGTGTAGATTAACAAAAATTTAGGCTTTTACTGCTATTGTCTTTTCTAAGTCAAACGAACATATTTGTATAGCAAACGAACAAATATATAGTATATTGTACGTCTATTTCACTTAGAGTCACAAACATAGACAGAAAATACATTCGAAGGGAAGCTTTTTTGAAAAAAAAGAAAAAAATTCAGTATCTGACAGAAAAAATCTTTGTTGCTCAAATATCCATAAAAGAGGAGAAAAGAAAGAAAAAAACGAAATTTACAATAGAAGATTATTATTTTCCGTTCGAGTTACTTATAAAGTAAATCAAGGTCTTAACTACTGATAACGAAGGACTTGCACAATAGAATAATAGGTTATAGTTTTGCATCTTAATATTTGTTCATCAAAATGGACTAAAAATTTTCACCGACTATGAAAAAAGAGTATTTAACTAAGAAAGGCACATACAAAGTCACGTTTACTTTACCAAAAGAAGCTGCGGATGGTGCCAAAGAGGTAGTGTTACTAGGCGACTTTAACAATTGGGATCGCAAAGGAATTACACTTGCTAGAGAAAACGGTCATTACAAAACTTCATTGGAGTTGGATGCGGGTCGCTACGAGTTCCGTTATTTGATTGACAATGAAAAGTGGGAAAATGACTGGTCTGCGGATGCTTACGTTCCCTCTCCTTTCACGGGCATCGAAAATTCAGTATTGACGCTAGAGGCAAAGGCTAAAAAAGCGAGTACTAAGAAGGCAACGACAAAGAAAGTAGCTAAACCTAAAGCGGAGACGAAAAAGGTAGCTGCTAAGAAGAGTACGACCAAGAAAGCGAGCACGAAAAAATCAAACGCAAAGGACGACTTGACAAAGATTGAAGGAATTGGACCAAAATTGGCTGCTGTCTTAGCGGATGCTGGTATTGCAACCTTCAAAAAATTGGCGGCTACAAAAGCAGAGAAAATTGCTTCTATTTTGGTGGCAGCTAATGCAAGATACAGAATGTACAATCCGACAACTTGGCCAGCACAAGCACAATTGGCGGCTGACGGAAAATGGGAAGAATTGAAGAAGTGGCAGGACGAATTGAACGGCGGAAAAGCAAAGAAGTAAGCTGAGCTTTTCTGTGACAGAGACTTAGAATAAACAAAAAATACGGCTCTTTCATACATTGTGTATGGGAGAGCCGTTTCTATTTTTAGGGATGCGCTTTGGCTTTTTATTTGTCCTATTGAGCTACATTAAGAGTAGCTTCGTTTAACGGGTAAGCTGCTCATCACCAAAAATGAAAATACACTTATTAATTCGCGCGCAGGACAAACATCAGTATTCAATAGCCAATGAACACTCTGCCTAATATTATACTAAATGGCTAGAAAAGTTCTTCTATTTTCACTATCTTCTGCAAACGTTTGCATTTTTTCGTAGTAAATTTCTCCAAATTTTCTTTATTTATTTTGCTTTTTTCCAAAATTATCTATCTTTACACCCAGCAAAACAAAACGAAAGACAGTTTGAAATCATAACATCGATTGACTGAAACACTGAAAGCTAGATTTTTTTGTAAACAGATTAAATTCAAGCTTTTGTACTTTTACTTTCACATAGGTGCTTGATCTAATCGTCGCGCTTATAGGATGAATTATTAATTCATTTATTAATTTTGCCCCTTCTACTGCTTTACAGCGTAGAAGGGGCAATTTTTTTGTGCCAATTTTCCTTTACCTTCCTTTATGACAAAACAACAAAAAGTAGGCGTAATTGGAGCGGGTAGCTTCGGAATCGCAATTGCTCGATTGCTTGCCTATAATGTGGAGGTCTTGGTATTTAGCAGACAGCAAAAGGTCGTGCAGCACATCAACGAAAAACATAAGCACTTAGGATTAGATTTACCTCCGAACATCAATGCCACTTCCGACATGCTAAGCATTACACAGCAATGTAAATTGATTTTTCCAATTGTTGCCTCCGAGAATTTCAGGGAGATGTTGAAGCAATTTTCGACACACCTTAACCCCAAACACATTCTTATCCACGGTACGAAAGGATTGGACATTGCTGCTAATCACAACGGAAATTTGCGCGTTTATAGCATGAGCGAAGTCATACTGCAAGAGAGCAATGTGATGCGTGTGGGCTGCTTATCTGGCCCAAATTTAGCAGCGGAAATCATCGAAGGACAACCGACTGCTACGGTAGTAGCTAGTGAATATGATGAAGTTACGCGCTTGAGTAAAAAAGTATTATCCAGTGAACGATTTCACGTCTTTTCTTCCAACGATATGAAAGGAGCAGAATTGGCGGGTGCGCTGAAAAATGTGGTCGCAATTGGTTCGGGCATTTTAAAAGGCATGGGTTTAGGAAAAAACATACAAGCCGTTCTCGTGACCCAAGGTTTGCAAGAAATGATTCGCTTTGGAAAAGCAATTGGCTCCGAGCGAGAAGCTTTTTTTACAGTTGCTGGCATTGGAGATTTAATCGCTACAACTACCAGTAAGAAAAGCAGAAATTATAACTTTGGCTTTCGATTAGGAGCAGGAGAAAGTGTAGAAGAGATTGAGTCCGCTAGCGAAGAATTGGCGGAAGGTGTTCGTACTGTCGAAATTTGTAAGTCGCTTGCAGACTATTACAGTTTGCATGTTCCTGTTTTCGACGCTTTCTATCGGATTATTATAGAAGGTGAAGATCGAAGAAAAGTGATTGATACTTTGATCAGGAATCCTTACTGAACAGGCGAACAAGGAATTAGGAAAACAGCCTGTCTCTAGCGCAAAAAAGTAGAAAATGGAAGAATATACAATAGAAAATCTTGAAAAAAATTATTCCATTGTTGCGGAAGATGTAAATAAATACTTGCTGGCAAATGAAATCAAGATTCCGAATAACGGAAAACTCCCTGAAAAAATATATCAAGGAGTGCTTGGCTTTTACAATAAAAAAGAAGTATTGACACCAATGAGTTTGAATGGCACTAAGCCAAAAGAAAAGCCAGCTTTTGAAACAGCAGATAAAAGGACAGCGATTTATCAACAAGATGTAATCGCATTCTTAAAGAGTTTACCGAACCACAGCGTTGATTTGATTGTGACGGATCCCGCTTATTCGGGCATGAATCAAAAGCTAAAGTTAGGAAAAGGCAAAATCATCGGTCGTTACAAAGATCGAGGTGAAAATGGTAAGTGGTTCAACGAATTTTTGGATACAGAAGAAAACTATAATGTATTCCTAAAGGAATGCTACCGAGTTCTGAAAGACAATAGGCATATATTCATAATGTTCGACTCTTACTCGCTATTGACATTAGCTCCCATCGTAAGAAATGTTTTTGATGTAAAGAATATATTGGTTTGGGATAAAGTAAATATAGGTCTTGGGCATTACTTTAGAAGGCGGCATGAGTTTATATTATTTGCGAGTAAAGGAAGAAGAAAAATAAAGCTAAGAAGTATTCCTGACATTTGGAGTATCAAACGGTTTACACGCGCTCCTTATCCGACACAAAAGCCGACAGAAATATTTGAAATGATGTTGATTAGCAGTGCTGAAGATGATTTTGTTGTTTGCGATCCCTTTCTAGGCAGTGGTTCAGCGGCAATTGCGAGTATCAAGAGGAATTGTAGATTTATCGGCTGCGATATTTCACAAACAGCGATTGAGAAATCAGCAAGTCGAGTTGAAGAATATTTAAAAACAGGAACTGACATCATGCAGAAAAGTCCTATGCTCGGAAATGATGAAAGAATTTTAAAAATACTACAGCGTGGCTAGCATAGACAAAAGTAAAACGCTCTTTGCGTTTACTTCTCCAAGAACATTAGAAAAAGTGATTCCTGAAATTGAATTATTAGGAAGCAAATTATCTGGGCAAAGCTGGGAAGAAAAAACTCAAATTGAATTTTTCAAACTACTGGCAGTATCAGATTTTTATCATGGAACTAAAACACCAAAGGATATTCCATTCGCAGCAAGAGATAGAATTACCAGAGCACCGAAAGCCCTCGGTTTCGTTGACTTAAAGCCCAAAATTAAAATTACTCCAGCGGGACGAGAACTACTAAAAACAAATAGAATAGCCGATGTATTTACACGTCAGCTAATCAAATTTCAGCTTCCTTCTCCTTACCATACTCAAAAAAAAAGCCGATTCTTCATAAAACCCTATCTTGAATTGCTTCATCTGCTCAAGGCAGTAGATAGCTTATCAAAAACAGAAATTGCGCTTTTCTTTTTACAGTACACTCACATCGAAAATTTTGATACGATAGTAAAAAAAGTGTTGGATTACAGAGAGCATGTTAAGCGTTTCAAAGGTAGCCGAAGAACTTATGCTTATCAGCAATTTGAGCAAGAAGTAAAGAAGGTCTATCAAGAAGAAATTGAGGCAAAGCAATTAAAAACGAGGGAAAGTTCAGATTTGACACTTCAAAAATTTATAAAAACCAAAAGAAGCAATTGGATTGACTACGCAGATGCTTTCATTAGGTATTTGAGAGCAACTGAACTTATTAGCTTTCAAAAAAATACCCTAAGAGTCATTATCTCTCCTTCCAAGTTTCAAGAAGTTGATCATATTTTAAGAACAATTGACCGAAATCCCACCAAATTTGAATCAAAAGAAGATTTTAAGAAATACTTATTCTCTGCTGAGAATATTATTCTTTTCTACGATATTCGAGCAAATTTGGTAAGAGCGCTAGAAAAGTTAAGTTTTAACTTTGATTCTAGCCTTAATATTAACAAGCTCAAAGAGCTACTCAAAAACAAGATTGAAGATACCAAAACTGAAAAAATCGTAGCCGTAGAGAAAAGTCTTAAGGACTTTAGAGCGTACGATGACATCCTTTCAATTTTTGAAAGATTAGAGAAAAGAGAAGTTCCTGATCCTCCACTATACATGGAGTGGAATGTGTGGAGAGCCATGGTAATGCTAAACTATGCGATCTCGGTGAAAGGTAATTTTAAAATAGATTTGGACGGAGTTCCTCTTTCTTTTGCGAGTGGAAATATGCCAGATATTGAGATAGAATACGATGATTTCGTATTGATCGTTGAAGTGACGATGTCTAGAGGTAACAAGCAATTTGAGATGGAAGGCGAATCTGTTGCAAGACATTTTGGAAAGAAAAGAAGAGCTACAAATAAAGATGTATATTGCCTATTTATTGCTCCGAAAGTGAGTGAAGCTACGCTCGCTCACTTCTTTAACTTGAATAGATTTACAACCAGGTACTATGGAGGTAAGACCCAAATTGTGCCAATGAATTTAAAACAATTTCTAGCTTTCATCCAAATAGCAAAAGAGCATAAACTGTCTAGTTCTATGCCAATAAAAAACTATTTTGAAAATGCCATAAGGCTAAATTCATCCGCCACTCCGTTGAAAATAAAATGAAACGCCTTAGGCTGATATCCCTACCATAATATCTAGTATTAAATACATAGAAATGTTCAAAAAAATTCTTCCTCATATAATTGCTGTCATCACCTTTATTGCGATCAGCCTTGCTTTCTTCTCTCCCCAATTACAGGGCAAAGTCATTCGACAAGGCGACATTGTACAGAATAAAGCGATGGCAAACGAGCAGCGTACTTTTCAAAAAGAACTAGGTGAAGCAATTCTCTGGACCAATGCGATGTTTGGAGGAATGCCTACCTATCAAATCTCGACGGTCAATCAAGGAAATCTGCTCAAAAAGCTTGGTAAATTCATGCACCTAGGCTTCAAGCGTCCTGCGGGTATCTTCATCATGGGCATGCTTTGCTTTTACATCCTCATGATGAGCTTGAAAGTCAACCCATGGATCGCGATAGTAGGTGCCGTTGCATTCGGACTCACCACCAATAATTATGTACTTTTTGAGGCAGGACACAACACCAAGATCATTTCTATCATGTTCATTCCGCTGATCGCAGCGGGCATTATCAACGCCTTCAACAAAAAATATGTGCTAGGCGGTTTACTTTTTGCACTGGGCGTCGGCTTAAATATCTCCGCCAACCATGTACAAATGAGCTATTATTTCTTTTTGACTTTGCTCATTTTTGGTATCGCACAATTGATTATAGATGCGAGAGCAGGTAAGTTGGCTGAGTTTTTAAAATCAGCAGGCATTTTAATCGTAGCGGGTTTGATCGGCATTGGTGCGAATGCTAGCAATCTGCTAGTGACAAATGAATATTCTAAAGAGACGATGCGTGGAAAACCTATCCTAGAAATTTCGGATACGGGCGAAGCCAAAAGCAGCAGCGAAGTAGAAGGATTGGACTGGAATTATGCTATGCGCTGGAGCAATGGAACATTGGATTTGTTTTCGACCTTCATCCCAAGAGTGGCTGGTGGTTCTTCGGGTGAAAATTTGGGTCGGGAATCCGCGACTTATAAAAAATTACGTCAAAGAGGCGCAAGATTAGGGGATAGTGTCCCCGTTCCGCTCTATTGGGGCGATTTGTATAGCACGGCCGGTGCACCTTATTTTGGCGCAGCGATTGTGTTTTTATTCATACTCGGACTATTGGTTGTCAAAGGAGCTGTGAAGTGGTGGCTCGGTTTAGGTGTATTATTGACGATGATGATTTCGATGGGTAAAAACTTGTCTTGGTTCAATTTCTTTTTATTTGAAAACCTACCCTTATTCAATAAATTCAGGACTCCTAATTCCGTGCTGAGCGTCACAGCAGCACTTGTTCCGATATTAGCGATGCTAGCTTTAGTCGTCATCAATCAGTCAGCAGAAGACCGAAAAAATCTATTGCGCTCGCTCTATATTGCTACGGGAATCAGTGCTGGTATCGCGCTCTTTTTTGCATTGCTCGGCTCTTCCATGTTTGATTTTGCAGGAGCAAATGATGCGAATTTAGCACAGCTTGGTTATGATGTGGATGCTGTAATAGCAGATCGAAAAAGCACTATGCAAAACGACGCCTTTCGTTCGGCTGGAATTGTATTGCTGGCAGCGGCACTGCTTTGGGCGTATTTGAGTAATAGAATAAAGTTCATCTGGGTGCTGGCGGGCATTGGTTTGGTGACTTTAGTGGATCTCTGGACCGTCAATCGCCGATACATTGCTAAAGAAGATTTTGTTACGCAACGCAACTACGATAATGCTTTCAATCCGCGCCCCGTCGATCAGCAAATTAAGAGCTTAGAAAAAAATCGAGGTGCCTATCGCATCATGGACGTAACGGCGGATCCTTACAACAGTGCCTTCGCTTCTTATTTCCACAACACCGTCGGTGGTTATCATCCCGCTAAACTACAACGCATTCAAGATGTCATTGAACGTCATTTGAGCTCCAACTTCAATCAGCAAGTACTGGATATGCTCAACACCAAATACTTCATCGTCAATGGACAAAATGCGCCACAAGTCCAGCAAAATCCAGGCGCGTTGGGCAATGCTTGGTTCATAGATACGATCAAGACAGTGACTAGTGCCAATGCAGAAATCGATGCTTTGAATAATTTCAGACCACGCACTACGGCTATTGTCCACCAAGAATATAGTGATTATCTAAGTGGTTTCGATCCAAATGGACAAGGAACAATTGGCTTGAACATAGACGAATACCGTCCTGATTATTTGATTTATAACAGCAATAGCGGCAGTGAACAACTCGCCGTTTTTTCGGAAATTTGGTATGGACCTGATAAAGGCTGGAATGCTTACATTGACGGTGAAAAGGTAGAACACATCCGAGTGAATTATTTGCTTCGTGCTTTGCGTATTCCTGCAGGACAACATGAAATAGAATTCCGCTTCGAGCCTTCTAGTTTTTATACTGGAAAAACGGTCTCTTTGATCTCTTCTTTGCTCATCCTACTTGGGTTGCTCGGTTTTGTCGCTTTTTTCTTGCCTAAAAATATCAAACAACTGCAAACTGTGCAAGAGAAAAAGACAACTCCCGTTTCTAATAAGGTAGAAAAGGCTAAGGCGTTGAAGACCAAGAGGAAAAAACGCAAATAGTTTTCCTTTCTAAGAAGCTGTTTGAATTTAATACTTCGATTTTGTTATGCTCCTTTTTTCTCCCTCACCCCTTGTTCGCCGCCGTCTTCGACGGCGGCAGATAGGTTTTTTGAAGCTCGAAATTAAAATAAACTTAGTTTACAGTGTACTAAACTCGACTTTAGCCTTTTGCTATAAACTACTGGACATTTTGATAAAATCAGCCTTTTCTTTTTGTCTTGATACAAAAAGAAGGTTCTGAATGATTTCATTTGGTCAGCATTATTTATGGAAGCTCACGTTTATCTTCAAATCATATGGGCGTCGAGCCCATATGATTTGATCAAGGTTTTTTAAAGGACTCGACCTGTCTGCCTTGGGCTGATGTCCT
>JBCCRX010000018.1:0-32174 GCA_039201015.1 Bacteroidota bacterium
AGCTGAAAATAGACGCGTGGATGTTATTATTCATACGAAGTTGAATTAAGAGCTAAGTAGGCGGACAATTTTAAGTCAAGTTTAGCCCTCCAAACCTCCTCTGCGCGCCGAGCCGAACTGTGTCCGCGTGAGGCGTGAGGCGATGGCGCGCTAAACTTGACTTAAAATTGTCCGCCTACTTAGCTCTTAATTCAACTTCGTATGAATAATAACATCCACGCGTCTATTTTCAGCTGTATTTTCTCGATCATTGACTTCTCCTTTGGCTTCCATATAAAATTTATTCACTTCAATATCACGCCTTTGAATAAACTCCGCCACCATTTCAGCGCGTTCTCTGGATAGCTTCATATTGTCCATATCCGAGCCTACATAATCTGCAAAACCAATGATTTCTACCTTTACGATTTTACTTTGATCGAAGGTTTTTAGAAAGCGATCTAATCTATCTTTATTGCTGATATTCAGGCTTTTCTCATTGGTTTTGTAGTAGAGATTAATCGTTGAAATACGCCTCAGCTCTACTGCTTCCTTCTTCCTTGGTGGCGGTAAGCTGTCTGGACGATTTTCCAGATTCCCAATTTCGGGTTCGGCAGAATCAAAAGCAGGCATATCAAATTGGAGCATCAATTCGATCTTGTGGAAGCTGGTATTGTCTGAAAATGGAATCTCAAATTGATTCTCGTAAGGACGATAGTTGGGTGCTTCGGCTTCTACTTCCAAAATTTTATTGGCGGGATAGCAGATGAAAAAACGACCGCGTTCATCCACTTCAATAGGGTCGCGCCCAGGAATTTGAATGGTGGCGGGTCTCACAGGCAATTTATCCAAGGCGTTTTTTACGTAGCCTTCTATGTATGTGGTCGGTGTGGAAAGCAGTTTATTGGGTAATTCAAATTCATAAATGTCCATGCCGCCAGCACCACCTTCTCGATCACTCGCAAAGTAGCCTTTTTTACCATCTGAAGACAAGAAAAACCCCAACTCTCTAGCCGAAGAATTGACAGGTTGTCCTAGATTTCTTGCCTTAGTCCATTTGCCATTTCTTTGGAGTTTGGAATAATAAATATCTTGTTCTCCCATACCAAAATGCCCTCTAGAGGAAAAATACAAAGTTCTACCGTCGCTGGTAATGAAGGGAGCTTCTTCATCGCTTGCGGTATTGATTTGAGGTCCAAGATTCGTAGGTTCTGCCCAAGTTCCGTCGGGTTCTTTCTCACTCATCCAGATATCTGTTGAGCCATAGCCGCCTTCCCTTCGACTAGCAAAGAAAATCACATTACCGTCGCAACTTACTGATGCTTGAGAATCCCAAGTTTCCGAATTCAAATAACCCTTGGTTGGCTTGATTTTATTAATCTTTTTGCCGTCCACTTTTGCTTCCCAAATATCGCAAGTACCCATAACATCTGAACGTCCACAAGCAGAAAAATACATATAGCGTCCACTCTTCACCAAAGTTGCCATGCCTTCATTGTGTTTAGTATTGAAGTTGGCATTGGATTGGGCTTCTTGCCATTCGCCATTCTTAAAAACGCTAGAAAAAAGGTTTTCATCAGCATTTTTATCCTTTCTTCTATTAAAAAACATCAAATCGGTTGCGTTGGAAATTGAGGGAAAGTATTCATCGGCTTTCGTATTGATCGGTGCGCCAATATTATTTACTTTTTCGATATTCAAATACTGAATCGAATCCACAGAAATCTGGCAAGCCAACATACTTTGCGCCAATTCATTCAAGTAGTCGAGCTCTTTGGCGTGTTCGCCTTCCACCGCTAAGCCAAAATTTTCATTGTCTAAGTTTTGAAGTCCCGCAAATTGGCTGAAATAGTCGAGTGCATCCCGATATTCCCCCAAGCGATAGTAAGTTCGCGCAATTTCATAATAAATTGTACGCGAAAAATAAGGATCACGGCTCAAAACATTGAAATAAGAACTTAATGCTTTCGGATGATTGCCCAGCAATTCGTAACAAACGCCCGAAGCCCGATAGGAGGCAATGTGGTCAGAATTGAGCTTCAAGACTTTATCAAAAGCGCGCAATGCTGCTTTGTAATTTTTCTCCAAAAGCAACTGTTCTCCCAAGCGATACTGCTCATTGATAGCTTTAATTCTTCTGTCACTGCCTTGGGCTAATAAAGTGCAACTTATTAATAAACAGACAATTATGCTATATAATTTTGTCATAGATGCTATTGATCTGTAGAAAGCACGAATTAATTCACGCTCCTTTAAGTTTAGGAATTAGGGCTGTACAAAGTCTCGTTTTTGTTAGCATTTTACTCGAAAATAGCCTAAGTCAATGTCAGAAAATCGCTCAACAAGTATGCTTAGTAAATCGCTTCGGACGGAAACACCGCTGGAGCATACTTGTTGAGCGATTTCAGGGGCGTTACTGGGAATTATTTTGAGCATGGCTTAAGACTTCGTACACGCCTATTTAGGAATGCAAAGGTAGTTTTTCTAAGTCAGTTATATTAATTAATATTTTAATGTGATATATTGTTCGGTATTATTCGTAGAACGTTTTTTGACCTACACAAGTATTGCGTGGAAAAGTTAAGGGACACTTTTCGTTACTTGTGGCTCCTGTTTCGCTGAAATCTATTTTGGAAAAAATGAATTTACAACAGAGGTGCTACATACGATTGGAATTTTTCTGCGAAAAATTCCAATTGTCCCTTTGGACAGAGAGAAAAAATCAAAATTTTCAATTTTGATTTTTTCTCTCTGTCCGAAAGTCCTCTTTTTGAAAAATTTTATGGAATAAAATTTTTCAAAAAGGTGTTTTCTATTATACAAACAATATTAAATTTTGATTTTTCGATTTTCGAATCAGCGAAATGTAAGTTGAGAGAAATAAGTAGAAAGTAAGAATAGCCGAAGTACTTTCAGGAAAGAAGGAATAGTAAATTCTGATTCTACTTAGGTACGATAGAGTTGAGACCAAAGAAAATAAGCTCCTAGCAAAAGATACTAGGAGACTTTTGGGAAAAAGATATCCTGAACTATTTGGGCAGATGCTATTGGACGACAACTAGCCGATCGAAAAATTGACCATTAACGAATAGGTAGTAACGACCTGTGGTCCAACTCCTTATGGACATTGTTTTTTCTGCATAAGCGTTCTTATCTTCATATATTACTTGTCCCAATTCGTTAACAATCCGAAGACTATGAATCGGTTCGTCATACTGTAAAGTTATATTAGAGCCATTTTGGACAGGATTTGGAAAGACTTGATAAGCTATTCTAGGATTGATTTTAATATCAACGGATGCTATTTCACTGTATTCATAACTTCCGTCATTATCTACTTGTTTTAGTCGGTAATAATAGCGTCCATTTTTTACAGATTTATCTATCCAGCCGTAAGAAATTGTTGTCAAAGTAGTTCCATTTCCTTCTACAAAATCAACTGTCTCCCAAATCTTAGCCTCTAAACTTCTTTGAATTTCAAATCCCCTATTATTGGTCTCAGAAGCAGTTTGCCATTTCAACTCAACGGCATCTTTATTCACTACTTGCGCCTCGAAGCTCAGTAGCTCAACTGGCAAGAGAATGGCACATTCAGGTATAGAAGGTTCAGGCGTCGTACAGTTCGTTTGTATAGTAAAATTGGTAGCTGTGGAGTTATTGACCACATTGTTGCTTCTTACGCAAAAAACAGTCCCATCAGGAAAGCTTGTTTGATTATCAATAATCAACTGACCACCTACAAATAAAGTTAAATCGTCACTGCTTGTACAACTATTAGTCGCATCACACGGGCGCGTCACATTCGTGTTAGAGTTCAAAGTTAGATTGCCTGTAACGATGAACTCGCCCTCTATTTCTACATCAGCATCTATTTGAACGTTCCCCTTTGCTTTAAAATAACAGGATAATTCCAGAAGCGAACCAGAGTTATTTTGCAAGACCAACGCTGTCATTCTGGTCACACACAAAAAACCGTCATTATCAATAGTTCCTCCTGATCCGATGGTCGTTTTACCGTCAATCTTCACAACAGAGTTTTCCTCAATATTGAGTATTCCTCCATTTTGTACATCCAGTCCATTATTAACACAAACTGTTCCGCAATTATCAAATTGACCTTCAATTTTTAGATTACCATTGATATTTACCGTTCCTTCTAAGTAGTTTTTCACATTTGTCCGAAGCGTACGATTGCTGGATGATGTAATTTCACCACAATTACTGATAAAAACGTCATTGTTATTGATATCTCCATTCAAAATGAACATTCCTTGGTTCTGAATAGTAACCATATTTCCGTTTGTGTTAAAATTCTGCACCGAAAGTGTTCCACCATCAAGAATTAGAATTGTGCCTCCAGATACACTTGCACTGATATTGACATTTTGAAGATTCGTTCCACTCGGTACACAAATAACATCCGATGGACTATTTATATTGATATTCGTCGTAGCGGTAGCTGTACAGGCACTGCTTGAAATAACTGGACAAAACTGTCCGAATGAAGTGAAATTAATAGAAAAACAGAGACATACGAGAAAGGTAAGTCTAACTAGCATTGGATTAGATTTAAGTAAGTCGTGTAAATTAATCAATGGTGTAGCCTCACAAGCTGAAAATTGAAAATCTCTTTTTCTCCATTCGAGTATTACACTGTAAACTAAGTTTGTTTTAATTTCGAGCTTTAAAAAATCTATCTGCCGCCGTCTTCGACGGCGTCGAACAAGGAGTAAAGGAGAAAAAAGGGTTTTTCTAAAACCCTTTTTTCTCCTTCAAACTCCCCTATCTAAAACACAAAGAAACTTAGTTTACACGGTAGTATATACCTTTCTGTAGAAAAACAAGACACTAATTTCCTTTTAATCACCATTGACATATCGGCATCAAATGTATGAATTATTAAGTGGATCGTTCAAAAAAAACTAGCTATTTTTGACTTGAAGCAAACATTAAAGGAAGGAAAAACGGTCCAACTACGATACTTGTTTAAGCCCTGTTTATGTAGAATTTAAAGTGGCTTAAGCTAGGTGCTTGTAGTATTCTATTCTATGAATAGAGTTTCAATGCTAGATACTCTTTTCGGAAATTTTTATTGCGAAACTTGTTTAAAGAAAAGGGAAAAAAGCTAGGATATTAATTCAAGTTTAGATGCTTGATGATTGCATCACTGATATTTCGCATATCTTTATCCGAAGCGGGTGCTTTTTTATCTTTAAAAAGATCAATATGAACGGTACGAATCAGATCAATAGCCACGTTTTTGCCCCTGATCCTTACGTCATAGGGATGCTCGTAGGTTGAGCCATATCCTTCTAACGGAACGACAGTATATAAGTTAGAAATGCTGCTTTTATTGTAATCGTTATTGGTGAGTACGACGACTTCTCTGATGGAACTTTTATTAGGACTATTGTAAACTGTCCATATTTCTCCTCGTTTTATGTAAGTCATATACTGATGGATTTTGGTAGAGCAAGAAGAACGAGAGCGTTAAAGTGTAGATTTATCAAAATAGCAATACACTGAAACTTAATCTATCTCTAGCTCTAATAAAGCCAATCTAAAGCCCACTGCTCGCGGTCTTGGTTTGTAATTACTTTTTTGTAACGGGCAACGGCAGGACTCAGTTCCATTTGCGAGCCTTTTCTTTGAGCAACGATCTGATCGAGTTTCTGAAACATCTCGTTGAGAAGAAATGGATCATCGTACTGGTCCACTAATTTAAAGATTTTGTTTTTTATATCTTGGTTATTGGCGTTAAATTTGTGTTGCTGTTTTGTATCTGATCTCACTATTCGTCTTTGTGTCTAAATAAAATAAGTGTTAATTAATATGCGCGAAACATTTACACATAGAAAATTGTAAAGTTCGGTAGCGTAGTGATTTTTTGACGACGATATCACAAAAGTAATCAAAACTCTTGAACATTTAACAAAACATTAGTACAATTTAATGTCAGTATCTTCTTGTTAGCCAATGGCTTAGTAGTTCAGCTTAGGATATTGATAGTACAAAAACCTGTAAAATAAACTGAAAATATTAACTCTATCTGCAAATAATCAAGCAGGTATCGAACAAGAAATGCTGAGAGCTAGATAAATAGTGTATCATCCTGCTGAACTACTTCAAAACACTTCCGCTTAAAACTTGACAATTACAAAACACCGAGACCACTTACTTTTACATCAAAACTAAAATCACTCAGTATGAAAAATGTACCTTTGATCCTCATTTTGATTTTACCTATGCTATTAACTGCACAACTAGACTTGGAATACCAGATTCCGCACGAAGACATTATGGTGTTGGCGGATGCACCGCTAGCACCACTTATCCGCATGAACTCAGCTGGGGATCGCGCCATTTTGCTCTATCGAAGTCCCTACAAAACAATAGCGGAGTTGTCAGAAACAGAAATGCGACTAGCAGGTTTGCGCATCAACCCACAGACCAATATTTCTAGCCGAACACGCTATTATTATGACATGAAAATCTTTGATGTAGCAAGTGGTAAAGAAAAAGCAGTAAGCGATTTACCCGAAAGAGCACGGATTAGCAATATAATATGGTCATACGACCAAAGAAAAGCTGCTTTCACCAATACAACCACCACAGGTGTGGAATTATGGGTAATGGATTTGGATGAAGGCAATGCTACAAGATTGACTGATGCCAAAATCAATGCCAATATGCGCGATCCGATCAATTGGATGAAGGACGATCAGTCCATTCTAGTGACGATGCTACCCGATGACCGTCAGCCACTAATTGACAATAAAACCGCTATTCCGAGTGGTCCAACTATTTCAGTCAATGAAGGTAAAAAAGCACAAAATCGTACGTATCAAGATTTGCTGAAAAATCCAACGGACGAAGCCAACTTTAAGCAATTGGCGCGTGCTGAAATCTGGCAAGTGAACTTGAATGGCGAAAAGCGAAAATGGAAAGCGACTGATATGTATAGCGACATCAGTCTTTCTCCCAATGGCGAGTACATCATGGTGGAAACAGTGAAAGAGCCTTTTTCTTATCTCGTACCTTATTATCGCTTTCCGAGTAGTACTAACATCTACAGCAAAGATGGTAAACTGATCAAAAATATTCTGGAAGTTCCATTGACTGAGGATATTCCACAAGGCTTCATGTCAGTGCGAAAAGGACCTAGGCGTTTGGCTTGGCGTTCGGATAAAGCAGCAACACTCTATTGGGCAGAAGCATTGGATGAAGGCGATGCGGCTAATGAAGTAGCCTTTAGGGATGCAGTTTATCAATTGGATGCACCTTTTGAGGGAGAGAAACAATTGCTGATGAAAACCCAAGAACGTTATAGTGGCATGCTTTGGGGTAATGATAAACTGGCGGTGTGCTACAATTATTGGTGGAATACGCGAAATTTAAGAACGGAGATTTTTAATCCTTCCGACTCTAAACAAGCTCCTATTTTATTCAATGAACGCAATTATCAAGACACTTACAGCAATCCAGGAAATTTCGTGACGGCGCGTAACGAATACGGACGAGCAACTTTAGAAGTCGTGGATGGCAATTTGTATCTGCTAGGAGAAGGTTTTTCGGAGGAAGGCAAACGTCCTTTTGTCGATCAATATAACTTAGAAAGCCAGAAAAGTACGCGTTTGTACCAAGATAATAATCCCAATAAGTTGGAAAGTTTCGTCCGTGCGCTGGACATGGAGAAAGGAGAAATATTGACGCGCATCGAATCCAAAAATGAATATCCCAACTATTACATCCGCAACATCAAAATGGATGGTTTAAAAGCCGTCACGCAGTTCAAAAATCCTTTCAAAGCCATACAAGACGTGCATAAAGAAGTGATTACCTATCAACGCGAAGACGGCTTAGAACTCAACGCAACGCTTTATTTACCAGTAGGTTACGATAGATCGAAAAAGGAAAAAATGCCGATGCTGATGTGGGCTTATCCTAGAGAATTTAAAGACAAAAACAGCGCAGGGCAAGTTACTTCTTCTAGCAATGAATTTACTTATCCGTGGTATGGTTCGCCGCTTTTTTGGGTCAATCGAGGCTATGTCGTTTTGGATGATGCTGCTTTTCCCATACTCGGCGAAGGGAAAGAAGAACCCAATGATAGCTTCATTCCACAATTAGTTGCCAACGCCAAAGCAGCCATAGACGCAGTGGACAAAATGGGCTATATTGATCGGAATAGAGTAGCCGTAGGTGGACATTCGTATGGGGCATTTATGACTGCTAACTTGCTTACGCATTCTGATCTTTTTGCGGCGGGCATTGCTAGGAGTGGTGCCTACAATCGAACTTTGACGCCTTTTGGTTTCCAGTCCGAAGAGCGCAATTATTGGGAAGCTCCGAATATTTACTACGAAATGTCGCCCTTTATGCACGCGGATAAGATGAAAACGCCAATGCTAATGCTACATGGAGAAGCAGATAATAACTCAGGCACTTATCCTATGCAAAGCGAGCGTTATTTCAATGCTTTAAAAGGTTTGGGCGCAACGGTTCGTTTGGTCATGTTGCCAAAAGAAAGTCACGGATATGCTGCCCGTGAATCTATTTTACACATGCTTTGGGAGCAAGACCAATGGCTAGAGCAATATGTGAAAAACAGGGAAGTTAAAGAGAAAAAAGAAGTGAGGGAAATGGTAGAGGAAAGATAGTCTTATCTATGGAAAAGACGCACTGAGAATATGAAATAAGCGGATTTTAAATATTCTTTTTCTGTTAAGCAATAGTCCATGTATAATTTTATAAATGATTGATAATCAAAAGATTGTAGAACAAAACAGTGAAAGTGCAACTTTTGAATGTCAACTCTTTGTGTGCTGTGTGTCCTTTGTGGTTCAAAAATTGCACGGACTCTTGCTAAGAGATTAGGACTTTTAATAATAGGAACTTAGAATTGCTCGTCATCTGTGAGTTTCAGATAACAGGTATTTCTAAGTTCTCGCAATCGAATAATTAAGTTGCCACTTTAATGACGGAGCTGGAAGGCATCATCTAGAGTACTTGAAACGATAGCCTGACAAAAGTTAGGTGTACTTAAACAAGAATGCACGAGTAGGAATTCCCCAACGACATAAAATAGTAAACATGGAATTTATTATGCCTGACTTAAGCAATCCAGCCGTCTGGATGAGCTTACTGACCCTTACTTTTCTAGAAATCGTACTCGGAATTGATAATATCATCTTTATTACGATTGCTTCTAATAAACTGCCAAAAGAACAGCAAAAAAAAGCCACTAATATTGGTTTGATACTAGCTATGGTGATGAGAGTCGCACTTCTTTTTGGTATCTCTGCATTGGTAGCATTGAACGAACCGATAAAAGCACTTACTTTTGAAGCAGAGTGGTTCAATGGTGGCTTTTCGGGGCAAAGCCTGATTTTGTTAGCTGGTGGTATTTTTCTGCTCTACAAGAGTACCACAGAAATTCATCACAAATTAGAAGGACAAAATCCTTCGGAAGCAAGTGATACATCTAAAGGAAAAGTTACGCTTCAAAACGCAATCATACAAATTACGGTCATCAATATTGTTTTTTCTTTTGATTCTATCCTCACCGCCGTTGGAATGACCAATGGTATAGAAGGCGCATTGGCAATTATGGTCATTGCCGTCATTATCTCCGTCCTGATTATGATGCTCTTTGCCGTTCCTGTAGGACGTTTCGTAAATAAACATCCAACGATACAAATGCTCGGTTTGGCATTTCTGATTTTGATTGGTTTCATGCTGATTGCAGAGGCGGCGCATCTTGCTCATTTGAAAGTATTTGGTTCGGAGGTGGGCGCAGTGCCAAAGGGTTATTTGTACTTTGCCATTGCTTTTTCCTTAGGCGTAGAATTTTTAAATATGCGTTTGCGAAAAAACAAAAAATCAACTGTTCAGTTACATGGCTATCAAGAAGAAGCCGTGAGAGAAGGTATTTTGCCATCGGCAGACGCTTAGTGTTAGCTATCAGTTGGCATCAAATCTAATGGGATGAATTCAGCAAAACTTTTTATGAACTGTTGATGATAGCTCACCCAAAATTCAAGCAAAGAAGTGCAATGAATGGAACAAATAAGCTCTTCAATAAGTAAACAATATAACTATAAAATTATTGACTTCAAGCACAATGCAGTAGCATATAAAAACAGAAAACAATATGTCATCAGCAGATGAACAAGCAAGTGTAGAATCTACGGAAGTATTTGCCCATGCTTATATTTCCTTAGAGACCTTTTTAGCCGAGTACACTTCTACGGAGGATGGTTACAAAAATTCACTGAGATTCAGATATATCCCTCAATTCGTGGTTATCCTTTTAAAATTGTAATTCTGGTTAAGCGTATGACCTAAAAGTCATAGGCTTAAATCCTGAAAGCTAAGGACTATACTTCGAGTTGAAATCCTTAACTCCTAGTTCATCAGCCAAAGGCAGACAGGTTGCTAACCTTTAAAGGGAAGCCCAATTTCTAGTTTGAACGTCTGACCTTTAGCCCTTACTATTCCTTCATATATTAGTGGTTTAAATAGGGCAGGATAATTATTTAACTTCTCAAAAACTAAAGCTAAAATATCAAACAATGAAAAAACACATACTTACACTACTAGCTATTTGTTTTTCGCTTTTCCTTTTTGCGCAAGAAGAAGCAAAATCGACAAAGAGCGATACCACTAAAACCGAGAAACATCCCTACGAAAAGCTTATTACAGATGCAGAAGATATTGATAGTGATGAAGGACTTTTCACTGTTCACAAAATAAAAAACAAATATTACTTTGAATTATCAGAGGACGTTCTGGACAAAGAAATTTTGGTGGTCAGCCGTATTTCAGGCCACGTAAAAAACCTGAATTTTGGCGGTGCTGGTATGAAATCTCGCCCACAGCAAGTTATTCGCTGGCAAAAAATGGATGATAGAATCCTATTGCGTTCGGTTTCTTATAATAGCATCGCGGATTTTAATCAACCCATTTACAAATCGGTGCGCAACAACAATTTTGAACCTATTGTGATGACCTTTGACATCAAGACACCCAATAAAGATACCTCTGCCTACGTCATAGAAGTCGGTAAATTATTTACGACCGACGTGAAGATGATTGGCGCATTATACGACTCCAATCGCAAGCGTTTTGGCGTAAGAGGCTTGGACAAAAGCCGCAGCTTGATCGTTCACGCCAAATCTTATCCCAAAAATGTAGAAGTGCGCCATATCCTAACTTACAATGGCGACAAACTACCTGATAATCAACTCACTGGAACGCTTTCTATTGAGATGAATCAATCCTTTATTGAATTGCCACAAGAACCCATGCAACCTCGTCTGTACGATGCAAGGGTCGGTTATTTTTCAATTCAGCAGACGAATTACAGCCTGGATGAACAAAGGGCAGCCAAACGGAGATACATCACGCGTTGGCGATTAGAACCCAACGATGAAGCCGCTTTTGCGAGAGGCGAATTAGTCGAGCCCAAGCAGCCAATTGTTTATTACGTCGATCCAGCCACACCCGAAAAATGGAAGCCTTACATTAAGCAAGGTGTAGAAGATTGGTTGGGTGCCTTCGAGGCGGCGGGTTTCAAAAATGCGATCATGGTCAAAGACCCACCAACGCCAGAAGAAGACCCCGAGTGGAGCCCAGAAGATGTGCGCTATTCAGTCATTCGCTACATCACAACGGAAATCCAAAATGCACAAGGACCGCATGTGCATGATCCGAGAACGGGGGAGATATTGGAAAGCGATATTCTTTGGTATCACAACATTATGAAGCTGTTGCGCAATTGGTTCTTTGTGCAAACGGCGGCAGTTAATCCAGAGGCAAGAGGCACAAAATTCAAAGAAGAAGTCATGGGTCGGTTGATTCGTTTTGTATCGGCACATGAAGTGGGACATACATTGGGTTTGCCACACAATATGGGATCAAGTGTTGCCTATCCAGTTGATTCTTTACGTTCAGCCGCTTTCACTCAGAAGATGGGAACAGCTCCTTCGATTATGGATTATGCACGTTTCAATCACGTCGCGCAGCCAGGAGACGGTGCGGTTGGATTGATGCCTGATATTGGCGTTTATGATGTTTGGTCGATTGTATATGGCTATAAACCCACTAATGCCAAATCGCCCGAAGAAGAACACAAAAAATACCTGAACGAGTGGGTGAAGGAACGCGCAGATGATCCCCTGTATCGCTACGGACAGCAACGATTCAATCCAAGTGATCCTACTTCACAAACCGAAGATTTGGGCGACGATTTGGTGAAAGCCAGCGAATATGGTATTGACAATCTAAAGCGCATTGTTCCTAAATTAGAAGGATGGTCGCAAGAAGATGGCAAGGATTTTAGTCAACTATCCGAATTGTATGGACAGATTTTTGGACAAATGAACAAATATATGCGTCACGTTGGCACGATCATTGGTGGTGTTTATGAATATCGAAAGACTTCTGAGGAAGAAGGTGCGGTCTTTACCGCAGTGGAGAAAAGTAAGCAGCAAGCTGCTATCCGCTTTCTGAATCAGCAGTTGTTTGAAACGCCCGATTGGTTGATTGATAAAAATATTCTCTCTAAAATCGAAGATTCGGGTACGATTGATCGGCTGCGCCAATTGCAAGTCAGTACGCTAAATCGGCTGTTTCAAGGGGAGCGTTTGAACCGTTTGATGGAAGCAGAAGCTCTAAACGGAAAGTCTGCTTATACTTTACTCAACTTATTTGAAGACACCCGCAAAGGTATCTTTTCAGAAATAGAAAAAGGCAGCAGCATTGGTCCATATCGCAGAAATTTGCAGCGCGCCTACGTGGATAAGATGAAAGATTTGATGGCATTAGAAGAAGATAAATACGACCAAACGGATATTAAAGCGATGGCTAGAGGAACGTTAATGCAAATTCAGAAGCCATTAAAATCTGCTGCGAAAAAGCAAAAAGACGCGACGACAAAATATCACTTGATGGATTTAAAGCAGCGAATTGGGGGTATTTTGGATGTAGATTGACAGCTAGAGAAAAGGGGTTCTTATAAAAGGAACTGAACGTAGAAATAGCCACGAATGAATAGTTCATCTAATATGAAATTGGAACCTTGCGTTATTTCTACGGAAGGTAAAAAGAACTTTTCTGACCTGCTCTATGAAAGTTACCCATGGCCATTGAAATTAATACCAAATCAATTAGATAATTTTTATCTTGATTCCTGCATTCGTAGCAAAAAATCTTTTACAAGAAAAACCTATAGCTTACAAATTATAAGAAGCGAATATTTCTATTTGTTCTCACAAAATAGGCCAGATGACAGATAAGTAGGTGGACAATTTTAAGTCACGTTTAGCGCGCCATTGCCTCACGCCTCACGCCTAAGGCGGACACGGTAAGGCGGACACAGTTCGGCTCGGCGCGCAGAGGAGGTTTGGAGGGCAGACAAAATACAAGATGTTGTTTTACAACATCTTATATTTTGTCTGCCCTCCAAGACCACCACAAGGCAGCGAGCGCTGCAAACGCGATGCTGCCGAGTTTAATAGCTAG
This sequence comes from Bacteroidota bacterium, assembly GCA_039201015.1. GTDB lineage: Bacteria > Bacteroidota > Bacteroidia > Chitinophagales > Saprospiraceae > JAAUTG01. The sequence continues at coordinate 13,504 of JBCCRX010000018.1, forward strand.
ATTAATTTTGTCTAAGTACTTATCGGAAGCGAGAAGCTAGACCTGTTGTCCAGTAACTTCCCATTACTGGATAACTTTTTGGTTCTAGATGATTTGATTGAGGTTTTTTAATTTTAAGTTATCCATTTTCAATTTGACGATCAAACTGATTCCTAACACCATGGCGAAAATAAAAAGCTGGCTAAAACAAATATTCAAAAGAGATAAAATAGAAGCAGACCCGATGAAATATCTAATTGTTGGACTAGGAAATATTGGAGCAGATTATAAAAATACACGCCACAACATTGGTTTTGAAGTAGTAAATTTTTTGGCAGAACAAGCAGAGCAAGAATGGAAGGTAGATCATCTGGGCAGCGTAGCGACGATGAAGCACAAAGGAAGAACTTTGGTACTTTTGAAGCCCTCAACTTATATGAATCGCTCGGGTAAGGCGGTGCGCTATTGGCTGCAAAAACACAAAATAGAGCGGAGCAACCTACTGATAGTCGTGGATGATTTAAACCTTAATTTTGGGGCGCAGCGATTGCGAGCGAAGGGCAGTCCTGGCGGACACAATGGTTTAAAAGACATAGATGCCCTGAACGGAGGAAGCAATTATGCGCGTCTGCGAATTGGAATCGGAAACGAATACTCAAAAGGCAAACAAATCAATTATGTGCTAGGGAAATGGTCAGAAGAGGAGCAAGCACAACTTCCTGAAATCATCGAATATGCTGCGGAAACAGTGAAAAGCTTTGCGGCGATTGGTTTGAATTATACCATGAACAATCGAAATCGGAAAAAGTGACTTTTCGTTGTTGATTCGACAGTTCCATAATTTACTTCTTTAATAATTCAAGCATTCAGTGATTAATTTCCATACGAATGCGCCAATTTTTAGGATAATAGTTATTCATACGATGCTTGAGTATTTTTGCCCAACCCAAGCCACTGCCTTCGTAAGTCATCCAATGCCAACCTTTTTCATGCGTCTCATACTCAAAAGCTAATTTCTTCAAATAGTATAAAGCTTGTTCTTTGCTCAATGCTAACTGAGGTAGATCGGGATGTACTAAATCACTCATAGCCAAAGGAGCAGCGGGAATGAAAGATTTCCCTTTCTGTATCCCGATTTCTGTTCCTAAATGGATTCGACGAAATGCCTGACTAAGCGTATTGAAATCCTCTTGTAGTACTTTTGGAATAGCATAGATGTGTTTGGATTGAGCTTGTAGGAAGCCGTAATTTTCTGATATTTGTACAAACGTTTTAAAACCAGATAAGGTAGATTTTGGTACTTTTTCAAAACGATTCTTGGACTTTTCTTTCTTTTTATCTTTTGTTTTGAAAACAATAGCGTCATTCTTTCGCAAACAAGTGAGGAAAAAGCCTTCGCCTTTTGTGCGATGCGGAAAAAATTGATAGCCATAACAATCAGCAACTTGCCTTTCAGTGATCTTCCAAGCAGCGGGCACTTCTAATTGTAATGACGTCAAATCATAGTTTTCTTTGAGCCATTTCACGTTTTCGTCGTTCTCTTTTCCATTATAGGTGCAAGTGCAATAGATCAAAATGCCACCTTTTTTAACCAAATCTTGAGCGGCAGCTAATATCCTTTTCTGTCTTGCGGCACAATGCGCTACTACTTCTAGCGACCACTCCTTTATGGCTTTAGGATTTTTGCGAAACAAGCCTTCCCCAGAACAAGGCGCATCCACCAAAACAACATCAAAAAAACCTTCTAGTACTTGAAAATCTTTAGGATCGTGATTGCTGAGAGCTACATTACTTTGCCCCCATTTCGCTAAATTTTCTTGTAAAATGGCATAGCGGCTACCGACTACTTCATTGCTTAATAAAAAACTTTTTTCATTCAGCATCGACAATAACAAAGTTGACTTTCCACCAGGAGCAGCACATAAATCCAAGACTTTCAGCCGCTCATTCAAATTGACCAGTTGTCGCATCGCTTCTCCTACAAACATAGAAGAGGCTTCCTGTACGTAGTAAGCTCCCGCATGAAAACTGGGGTCTAAAGTAAAAATTGGACGCTTATTAAGATAGTAGGCGGTGGGATGCCAAGCAACTCGTTCTCCCGACCATTCTTGCTTTGCTTTTGTTGGATGCGCGCGAATACTTGTAGGGGCACGCTGTCGCAAAGCTGCCTCGAAATCAGAATAGTCCGAGCCTATTAGTGTTTGCATTTGTGAAACAAAAGCAGACGGTAATTGCATTTTTGCTTTATCTATTTACGATCTATTTAGATAAACTCACGCAACTACTCATACCCCAACTCTTTATTCAAAACTTCGAAGTGGGTAATCGCCATAGCCGCTTTTGTCACCCGCTCGTAATTGATACTATAGTAAATATACTTACCTTCTCGCTGGGTTTCCACTAAACCCGCTACCCTCAATATGCGGAGATGCTGCGAAGTGATAGATTGTTCTAAGTGGAGCGTATTGTAAATTTTATTTACATTGATTTCTTCATTTTGGTCAATAAACTCTAATATCTTCATACGTAAGGGATGCGCTAAAGCACGCAAGATTTCGGAAGATACTCTAAGTTTCTCCTGATTGATAGCAACTTTTGTTCTCATGAAACGACTAATACTTTAATTTTATAGGTACATCAGTATCTTAATGGACGAGAAAACTACTTAGTTTCTTCTTTCCAATCAAAACAGCCAAAGACCTATTACATACACAAGCTAAATTTGGCAGAATATAACTTGTATCTACTTATTCGGCAGAACAAATATGCGTTTTTTATTTATACTTTCAAAACAGCTATCTTGCAGCCACGGATTTTTAAAAAAATAAGTCTAGTCTCCTGGATTTCTAATCTCTAAAAAAATAGAACGCAAAATTTTGAGAACCAAATTATTATCAGTTCTTAGTCTTAATTTTTATTTCCCTAAAAAGAAACATCTAACAACAGTACAATGAAACGAAGAACATTTATTAAAAATACGACTCAAATCGGAGCAGGGCTTGCTTTGAGTCTCTCTATTCCTGCTTGTATGAATAAACAAAACAGATATACCGAAGAAATTGGATTGCAACTTTGGACGGTACGCAATCAATTAGCAGAAAATCCTGCGGCTACGCTGAAAGCAGTGAAAAGAGCAGGCTATTATCAAGTAGAGCTGATGGATACGGCTGAATTGAAAACATTGTTGCCTTTAATCAAAGATGCTGGACTGGTGGTGAAAAGCTCTTTTATTAATTGGTCTTTCATCACGGGCCGTTGGGATTTGAGAGAAGAACCGATGCCCGCATATGGTTTTGAGCGCGTAATCGAAGATGCACAAAAAGAAGGACTAACGGAACTGGTCTTTGGCTACATGATGCCTGAAGAAAGAAAAAGCCTAGACGATTACCGAAAAGTGAGCGATCAACTCAATGTGGCAGGAGCAGCTTGCCAAGAAGCGGGTATTCAGTTGTCCTACCACAACCACGCCTTCGAGTTTGAGCCGATGGAAGACTCGAATGGATACGAAATTTTGATCGAACGCCTAGATGCAGCAGCCGTAAAATTTGAATTGGATGTCTTTTGGTCTAGCTTGGCGGGCGTTGCTCCTACTCCTTTGATGCAACGACTTGAAAATCGCATACGATTGTTGCATCTAAAAGATAAACTAGCAGGTACACCTACAATTTACGATAACACTCAAGTGCCTGATGAAGCCTTTCAGCCGCTCGGAAAAGGAGTCGTAGATTTAGACGAGGTGCTAGAGCTAGCACCGAGCATAGGCGTGAAATATTGTATGGTGGAGCAAGATCAATCGCCCGATCCCATTCAGGATATTGGGATCAGTCGATCTTTTTTGTTGGACAAGTAGTTACGAAGCGAGTGTAATGATTAATGGGCAGCTTGCTCTATTGTACGGAAAGCCTCTTTTTGGAATTTAAAATTAGCGAAACGTAAGTATGCAGTAAAAATTTCCAAGAAAAAGTGTCTCGAAGTAAGTAGCAATTTATACATAATATATGATGGATAGTGTAAGAGAATTTGATATAATTATTTGGGGTGCTTCTGGTTTCACTGGCAAATTAGTTGTCGAATATATGTTCAAAGAGTATAGGGTAGGAGCGGAGCTGAAATGGGCAATGGGAGGCAGAAATGAAGAAAAACTCAAAAAAGTAAGGGCAGAAGTAGCGAGTGAAAAAGTGCCCATTGTGATCGCGGATAGTCACAATGAATATCTACTGAATTTGATGGCAAAACGCACGAAAGTGATTTGCACAACGGTCGGACCTTACGCAAAGTATGGTTCTGAATTAGTAGCTGCTTGCGTCAAAAATCAAACACATTATTGTGATTTGACGGGCGAAGTACAATGGATGCGAAAAATGATTGACCAGCACCACGAGACAGCTCAGCAAAATGAAGTCAAAATCGTTCATACTTGTGGCTTTGATTCCATTCCTTCTGATATGGGTGTCTATTTCTTACAAAAATCACTTTTGGAACAGACGGGGCAGTATGCTCGAAAGATCAGTATGTATTTGGCGGGAGCGAGTGGCGGTGTCAGCGGTGGTACTTACGAAAGTTTGAGCAACGTAATGGAAGAAGCAACACAAAGCCCTAAGCTATATAAGGTACTGAACGATCCTTATGGCTTAAATCCAGAAGGAGAAAGAAATGGACCAGATAAACGAGATTTGCAAAGCGTGATTTACGATAATAAAGTACAAACTTGGCTCTCGCCTTTTATCATGGCAACGATCAATACGAAAGTGGTACGTCGTGCCCACGCGCTTTCCAATTACCCTTATGGTAAGAATTTTCAGTACGAGGAAGCAATGATGACAGGAAAAGGAATCACAGGTAGGTTGAAAGCTTATGCCATTGCTTTGCCGTTAGGATTAATGATGAAAGCCAAACCTAATTCTTTGCTAAAAAAGGGAATAGATGCTTTATTACCAAAAGCAGGAGAAGGTCCGAGCCAAGAAAAAATAGCATCGGGTTACTACAATTTAAAGTTTTTTGCTGGGCTATCAAATGGTCACTCTGCTGTTGGGAAAGTGACAGGTGATAGAGATCCAGGCTATGGCTCTACCTCTAAGATGCTAGCAGAAAGTGCAGTTTGTTTGGCACAAGATGATCTGCCAACAATGAACGGTGTCTTGACGCCTTCAACGGCAATGGGCGATGCACTCTTAGAGCGGTTACAGAAAAATGCGGGGCTTACTTTTTCCTTAAAGTTGACTTTATAGAAATTTAACTTTTCAATTTTTTGATTTCAATCAATTGATAATCAGTTTTTTATTAGCAAAAAAACATACAACCTTATAAAGTAATTTACCATAAGGCTTCCTAATATGGCGAAATTATCTATATTTGCGATCAAGCAGAATTAGATACTAAAACCTGACCAAAAGTAGGTTTTCAAAATATTTTACAGAAAGCGTTAATGTTGAGTTAATGATTTTTATAAAATGGCATTGGATTGCTAAATCTACTTATATTGCAATATAATTATTAAAAATTAACTGATTGCCGATTTAATTACCGCCTTTTCGATTTTGGGCTTAATAAAAATTCTCGTCTATAGCAGTAAACTTCTACACTGAACTTTTTAATTTGGGGATAGAGATTATTTCATACGTCGTTTCAAAAAAAAATCTATTTCCATCACCATCAACATTTTCACAACTCTAAACTCAGTTTAGTTATGCAAGTTACGCCGCTAAGTACTCGCCAGGCATTGGGCGACAAAGATTTAATCAAGCGTTATTTGGAAGGGGATGAACGTTCATTCGAAGTTTTACTTACCAGACACAGGCAAAAAATCTACACGTCAATCTATCTTTTTGTTAAAGATCAAAGTCTAGCAGAAGATATCTTTCAAGAAGTTTTCATTAAAATTATTGATACCCTAAGAAAAGGAAAATACAATCACGAGGGTAAATTCCTACAGTGGGCAATGCGTATTTCCTACAATATGTGTGTGGATTACTTCCGCCGTTCTAAACGTCGTCCACAGGTTTCTCCAACTGAAACTTTTGACATCTTTGACGTTTTGCAAGTGACTGACGAAAATGCAGAACAGCGCATTATTAAAAGCCAGACACACGAAAAAATCCGCAGACTAGTGGATATGTTGCCGCCAGAACAAAGAGAGGTCGTCATTCTTCGCCATTATGCGGATATGAGTTTCAAGGAAATCGCAAAACTTACCAGAGTGAGCATCAATACTGCCTTGGGTCGCATGCGATACGCGCTCATTAATATTCGCCGTATGGTAGAAGAAAAAGAAATCGTTTTGCAGTAAATCGTATTATCTATAGATGGTTTATTCCACCAGCTTCTGGGAAAACGAAACTTATCTAAAAAAGGTAGATTACGCTATTATCGGCAGTGGAATTGTAGGTTTAAATGCTGCTTTGCAACTGAAGATTTTGGATACAAAAGCTCAAGTGCTTTTAATAGACCGAGCTGCCATTCCGCAAGGAGCAAGTACCAAAAATGCGGGCTTTGCGTGTTTTGGAAGCCCAACGGAATTATTGGATGATTTGCGGTCGCACTCAAGGATGGAGGTTTGGGATTTGGTGCAAGAGCGGTGGGAAGGTTTACAGAAATTGCGTACAAAGCTTGGCGACCGAAGTTTGGATTATTGTCACTATGGGGGTTATGAATTGTTTAGGGCGACGGAAAAAGGTACTTTTGAAGATTGCCTCGCGCATTTGGAAGAAATGAATCAAGCTTTTGAACAAATCAGTGGAGAAAAAAACGTTTTTCAAGTACAAGATGCGAAAATTAGAGCATTTGGATTTCAAGGCGTTCAACATCTCATTGCCTCTAAAATTGAAGGGCAATTGCATCCAGCAAAAATGGTAGAAGCATTGCAGCAACTTTGCGGAGCAGCAAATGTAAGCTGTCTTTACGGTCTAGCTACAGAACAAGTGGAGAATAGAGCAAATGAGGTCGTTATTCATTGCAGAAATGGTTGGAAATTAAAAGCACGAAAAGTACTGATCGCGACGAATGGCTTCGCCAAAAGTTTATTACCAAAACTCAATCTACTGCCTGCCCGCAATCAAGTTTTGGTCACAAAATCCATTCCAAACTTAGCATTCAAAGGCTGTTTTCATTACGACAGAGGTTATTTTTATTTTCGCAATATTGGCAATCGAGTCCTGCTAGGTGGCGGCAGAAATTTGGCTTTAAAAGTAGAACAAAGCGATCAATTTGGACAGACGGATTTAATTCAGAAAGCTTTAATTGACTTGTTAGAAAACCTTATTCTACCAAAGCAGTACTTTGAAATTGAACAATGGTGGAGTGGAATTTTGGGCATTGGAGTGCAAAAGAAGCCTATTGTAAAAATGGTGGATGACCGAATTGGCGTAGCCGTCCGTTTGGGTGGCATGGGAGTAGCGATTGGGACAAGTGTCGGGGAGCGAGCCGCGAAAATGTTAGCAATAGGTTAAGCAGCAGGAAGTGTAAATGTGAAAGACCTATTTTTGCATTTCATATTCGTTAGTAACGAAAACTTCATGTAGATTTCTGGAATGACAAATTTCGAATCACGTTTGGATTGCTTTAATTGGATAAGTCTCTTTGGTTTCCTGTTGCTTTTGATAAGCTCTAGTCATTTATCCTTTGCACAAACGACTACAGAACCGAGCATTTCCACTGCCTCACAACAAGACAGTACCAACAAGAAAGTCACCATAGATTTCGCCGATACACTCAATCTTATTCAAGAAAACGGAGAAGTCATCCAAAAGCTCCTCGGCAATGTCGAATTACGACAAGACAGCGTCTATATGTATTGCGATTCGGCAGTCATTAGAGATCGAAACAAGGTCGTGGCGCAGGGCAATGTCATCACCCAACAAGGTGATTCTTTAAGCGTTTTTTCGGATTCCTTGAACTACAATGGCGATACGCGCCAAGCTACACTGTTCAGTAAAGTCGTGTTGGATAGTAAAGGTCAGCAACTTTTTACGGAGCAATTGGATTATGATCTTAACACAAAAATTGCGACCTATTTCACAGGTGCTTTACTCACCAATGGAACGACTCAACTTACCAGTAAAAGAGGCTATTTCTATACCGAAGTGGATGAAGTCTATTTTAAAGACAGCGTTGTGGTCATTGATCCAGAATTTAACCTCCTCTCTGATACCTTGAAGTTCAATACCGCTACTCAAACCGCTTTTTTCCTAGGACCAACACTCATCAAAAGCGATACCACTCAAATCTACTGTGAAGATGGCTTCTACGATACCGAAAATGAAGCCGCAGAATTTCGGCAAAATGCGCAATTTGTGAAAGGGGAACAAATTGCTGTTGGTGAGATCATTCGCTACGAAGGGGAGACCGAAATCTACTCAATCATTGGGCAAGCGAGTTTCACGGAAAACGATCGAGAAGCCATCGCTGATACCATTAAGTATAACGACCAAACGGGTGAGACCTTTTTGTTTGGTGATGCGGTCTATCAAGATTCGACACAATACATTGCGGCAGATGAAATCACTTACAATTCAAAAAAAGAAATCTATAAAACGAAGGGACGCTCCTATATTAGCGACCCACCGCAGATTCTGCAAGCCAATGCAGTGGACTATGACAATGAAACGGGACTGGGCATCGCAATTGGAGATGTGATTTGGCAAGATACCTCACAGCAATTAACAATCCTCTGTGAACTTGCGCGTTACAATCAAAACACGGATTATCTGAAAGCCAGCGGCGGTCGTCCGATGATGATTACGAAAATCGAAGAAGATTCGCTTTACTTGGCATCCGATACGCTCGTGGCGACTAGTTTGCAAGATACGGTCATTGTAGATAGCATCACGACGCGCATAGACACCAGCCGTTTTTTGAATGCCTATCCTGATGTTCGTATTTACAAAAGCGACATGCAAGCCCTTTGCGATTCTTTGACTTATAGCACGCGTGATTCGATGTTTCGCTTTTTTGAAAACCCAATTATTTGGGCAGATACTTCCCAATTTACAGCCGATACTATTCACATGAGCCTCAAAAACGACCAAATCCACAAAATTTTCCTTTACATCAAATCCTTTATCGTCAATAGTCCAGATGAACTCTTTTTTAATCAAATCAAAGGTAAAAATACCATTGCCACTTTCCAAGAAGGCGATTTGCGTCGAATGGACGTGAAAGGTAATGCTGAATCGGTCTATTATGCTTTGGATGAGCAAGACGCCTACGTGGGCGTCAATAAAACGATTTGTAGCAATATGGTACTGCTTTTTGGAAATAATGAAATCGAAAAAATCAAATTCTTTAAGCAGCCTACTGCCCGATTGGAGCCTATGGAAGGCACGGATCACGATGCTTTAAAATTGGAAGGCTTTCGTTGGGTGACGGAAGGACGACCACAATCGGTGGAGGACATTTTAGAAATTAGGATCGACGAAACAGTGCTCAAACCAGCAAAGTTGCAAGCATTGGAAGAAGAGGGTTTAGAGGAAGATGTATCTATTGAAAAAGCGCGCCTCGGTGTGGAAAAGGAAACCGTTTTAGAGGAGGAAAAAGAGAAAGAAGAAAGATAGCTTTTAGTAACCATCAAATAACAACTTCCCGATTTATGACCAAGCGTAGGTAAGGCATCCCATCCGCTAGCGGTTCTCTTCGTTGAAAAGATACTTAATCTTTTCTGCAAGCAACACACTACGAGCATGTTGAAAAGCCTCGCCATCCGCCTCAGGCGGATTCCTACGTTTGACTCAGAAAAGGGAACCCTTACATCCCTTTTGCTGAGTAGTATCAGAACAAAATCTGCTCGGTCAAAATGCGGAACTTATTGTTTGTCCGTTACTTAGATGGATAATATCTACATTTTTCGCTGGAAAAGAATTTCTCAAGCTGTTTATCAAGACTATTATGAAACAATCTATCGTACACGTTGCATTAGTCGTAAAAGACTACGATGCAGCTATTGCATTTTATACTGAAAAATTGAATTTCGAGCTACTAGAAGATACTTATCAAAAAGAACAAGATAAAAGATGGGTCGTAGTAGCACCACCCAACTCCGTGGGTACGACCATTTTACTTGCACGCGCTTCCAAAACAGAACAAGAGAACTTTATCGGTAATCAAACAGGTGGCAGGGTATTTTTATTCCTAAATACCGACGACTTTTGGCGCGACTACAATGCTATGATCGCAAAAGGAATTGAATTTGTGAGAGCACCCAAAAAAGCAGATTACGGAACGGTGGCAGTTTTCAAAGACTTATATGGCAATTTATGGGATTTGTTGGAGTTGAATGAAGATCATCCGATTGCGAAAAGGGTAGGCTAGGGTGAAGAAGCCTTATCTACTGATGTATCTTGTAGTTCCTCTGACTTCCACGTCTTTACATTACGACTGACTTTATCAAAAGCAACGCCCAACAAAATAATTTTTTTGTTCGTGTTGAGATAAGCTTGCGCGTACTCTTTTTCTTTGATCTGCTCCAGCGCAATATCTGCACTAGCATCCAGTTTAAATTCCATTAAATACAAATAATGCTCCGTATTGACCATAGCATCCAAACGTCCTTTGTGCCGACTCACCTCACACTCAATGTGAATATTTAAAAAGGAAATGATAAGATAGATAATGCTATGAAAATAGCCTTCCCACATATCAAATTGGCGTTGCTCCAGAGAAGCATTATCGCTTGCTGCTTTTTTGGGCTGCAAATGGTAGGAGATGTCAGCAAATAGAATTTTGAGTTGCTCAATAAATACAGGCAAATCATTATCGTGAAGGCTATCTTCTATTTTAAGAACAACTTGCCCCACTGTACTCGGCACTTTGTAGCTAAAGGCTTCTATCAGATTGTAAATAAATGCTTCCTTCACTTCTTGATTGGGATAGCCTAGTACGTATCGGTAGGATTCGCGCCGCAGTTTTACTGACTTAATGGTCAAATAGCCAGTCTGAAACAGTAAGGAAAAAATGTCTAAAGACTTTAGATTAAATTTGTCGAAAAAAGCATCAATGACCTCTTTGCTTTCTATGCTTTTGACATCAATTTGCTGCTGCCGAATGCTATTGACTAAAAAAGTAGGCGTTCCTGTAGCGAACCAATAATTGGAAAAACTACCTTCAAAGAAAAACTTTAATATGGAAAACGGATTATAGACCAGATGCTGCATTTCTCGATCCCAAGAATAGCCGTTGTACCATTTTTTCAGACTTTTCAGCAAGGATTCGACCGATTCTTTTCGCTTTTCTGCAATTGCTTGGATGTAATCTGCAAAATAGTGCTCCAGTTCTTCTTGTGTGATGCCTAGCAAATCCGTTGCTTTTGAGGATAAGCTGAGATCATTCAAATTATTCAAATCAGAAAAAATGGAAACTTTAGAAAACTTAGAAATGCCTGTAATGAAAAGGAAACGAATGCAGCCTTTTGATTCTAACTCTTTTAGCGGAGAAAAGAAACTCTTTAAAATCGCTCTATTGGTATCCGCTTTGGGAAAATCATCTAAAAAATCAATGATAGGTTTGTCGTATTCATCCACTAAAATGACCACTTCTCCCTCTTTTTCGTAGATATTTTGGACGAGCGATTTGAATTGATTTTGAACATTTTCTCCGTCTGTCTTCACTTTATATTGTAGCGCGAGTTCTTTTATAGAGCGATTGAGTGCGTTTTCTAATTGTTCCCCCAACACTTTCCCATAAGCAGCAAAATTAAATTGGAGGATAGGAGCAGATTTCCAATTCCAGTCTGTTTTTTCGTATAGATATAAACCTTTGAATACCTCTTTTTCTCCTAAAAAAATGGATCGAAAAGTAGAGACCAAAAGAGACTTTCCAAAGCGGCGAGGACGCGAGAGAAAATACAAGCTCCTGGGCATTTTAATCAGTTCATAGATTTGCTTCGTCTTATCTACATAAACGAAGTCTTCACTTACAATATTTTTGAAATTTTGAATACCTATTGGCAAATACTTCATTCAATTTCTATTTGTGACAAAGATAACAAATAAAGGTATAAGTAAGAAGATAGTTTTGAGAAACGATAAGTCAGATGTAAAGTATCGTAGTGAATTGATCTTGAGATGTTTAAGCAAGTAAATAGCTTAAATAAATAGGTGAGTACTTACAAGTTTGAGCCTGTGTTTTCTGTGGTTCGTCAAGTTTCTAGTAATAGTCAAAAGACGTAAATCATCTCCCTTTGATCTCCTTTAATTATTTCCTCTTACCTTAGCGCACAAACGAATACGAATGACGATCGCAATTATTGGAATAGGACTTATTGGTGGTTCGCTTGCCATTACACTCAAAGAAAATGGCTTCGCTGACACCATCATCGGCGTAGATGCAAATAAAGAAAGCGAACACAAAGCCTTACGCAGAAAGATCATAGATGAAGTTATGTCCCTGAAAGCAGCGATTCAGGCATCTGATCTTATCATTTTGGCGACACCTATGGACTCTATGCTACAACTGCTGCCAGAAGTATTAGATCAAGTAGAGGAGCAAGTGCTAATAGACGTTGGTTCTACTAAAGAGCGGCTTTTGGAGCGCGTCAAAGGACATCCCAATCGCCGACAATTCGTTGCGACGCATCCCATGGCAGGTACAGAATATTCAGGCATAGAAGCTGCAATTCCTAATCTATTCGACCATAAATATACTGTACTTTGCAACATCGAAGAAAGCAGCCCTAGAGCGGTAAAAACCGTACAGCAACTCTACGAATCCATTCCCATGAAAATCACTTATTTAGACGCTAAAGCCCATGATATACACACTGCTTATGTGTCGCATATTTCGCATATTAGTTCCTTCGCTTTAGCTCTGACCGTCTTGGAAAAAGAGAGAGACGAAGAACGTATTTTTGAATTAGCCAGTACGGGTTTTAGCTCTACGGTGCGTCTAGCAAAAAGTTCGCCCGAAACCTGGATTCCTATTTTCCGACAAAACCGAGACAATGTATTGGATGTATTGGATGAACACATTAATACTCTGTCGCGCTTTAGAACACTTTTGATTAAGAAAGATTTTGAACGTTTTCATCAGCTTATGGACGATGCCAATCATATCCGAAAGATATTGGAATAGTGTTGGTATTCAGACAAAAAGCAAAACGAATCAAACAAAACATGAAATCAACAATAGATAAAATACTAGGCGGCTTTTTAGCTTTGCTTATGGCAGTGATGACCCTAGATGTACTCTATGGTGTATTTACGCGCTACGTACTAGGCGATCAACCTGGCTGGACGGAAGAAGTGGCGCGTTTTCTCCTTATTTGGATCGGAATTTTAGGAGCAGCTTATGCTTCGGGGCAAGGCAATCATCTTTCTATAGATCTTATTTCTGGAAAATTGACAGACGCCAACAATAAACGCCTAAGTGTTTTTGTCAATCTACTTATCCTCGCTTTTGCGATTGGTGTACTGATTGTTGGTGGCATCCGCTTGATCTATATCACCTCCTATCTAGGACAAACTTCTCCCGCCTTAAAACTTCCTATGAGCATTATTTATAGCGTTTTGCCCTTGAGTGGGTTGCTGATAGTGGTATATAAATTAATGGCTTTTTTCAATAAAACTAGAACGACACCCGAAGCTGCCTAAAAAACGATAAGTCGCAACCATAATACAACAAGCCCAAAAAATATCAAATCACCTTCAACCATACTGAACAAAACAAAACAAATGGAAGTCGCAATTCTCGTTCTATCATTCGTCACCCTACTCGCGCTCCGCGTTCCGATTGCTTGGAGTATTGGTATTGCTACTATTTTGACCATGTTGGCAAGTATTCCAGCTTTGCCTGCGGTCACCACCATTGCGCAGCGTATGGCAACGGGTTTGGATAGTTTTCCTTTGCTGGCCATTCCATTTTTTATCCTAGCAGGACAAATCATGAATCGTGGTGGCATTGCCAAACGCCTTATAGATTTTGCAAAAGCATTGGTCGGTTCGCTACCAGGTGGATTAGCGCACGTCAATATCATCGCTGCCATGCTTTTTGGTGCTATTGCGGGTTCTGCGGTAGCGGCTGCCTCTGCCATAGGTAGTGCTTTAGGGAAACGAATGGAAGATGAGGGCTACAGCAAAGAATTTTCAGCAGCAGTTAACATCACCTCGGCTACTACAGGTTTAATCATCCCACCTTCTAACGTATTGATTGTCTATTCCTTAGCAAGTGGTGGAGCTTCTATTGCTGCGCTTTTCCTAGCAGGTTATCTGCCAGGTATTTTGACGGGTTTATTTCTGATGTTGGTTGCGGGTATTTGGGCAAAAAGAAAAGGTTTTCCAGTTGGAGAGCGAACGGCTATTAGTGAAGTGTTGCGTACTTTTTGGGCAGCTTTACCCAGCTTACTGCTGCTTATCATTGTCATTGGTGGGATTGTTGCGGGTATCTTTACTGCCACGGAAGCTTCAGCCGTAGCGGTTTTATATTGCTTGATTTTGACCCTTATTTACAAAGAATTGAAAACAAGAGAATTGCCCAGCGTTCTGCTCGGATCAGTCAATACGACGGCCATTGTTTTGCTCCTGATCGCAACTTCTGTGAGCATGTCTTGGATTATGACTTACGAAAATATTCCGCAAAGCATCACAGAACTACTGCTTTCAATTAGTGATAGTAAAATTGTAGTCTTGTTGATTATCAACCTCATTCTACTCTTCGTTGGCATTTTTATGGACATCACACCAGCCGTACTTATCTTCACACCTATTTTCTTGCCCGTTGTCACAGAACTTGGCATGAATCCTGTTCACTTTGGTATCGTTATGGTCTTGAATCTTTGTGTCGGACTTTGTACGCCGCCCGTAGGAACGGTACTTTTTGTAGGGGTAGGTGTCGCGGGTACGAGTATCCAAAAAGTGGTGCGACCACTCTTACCACTTTTTATTGCTATGATTATTGCCCTCTTTTTAGTGACTTACATTCCCGCTTTGACCATGTGGCTGCCTGGGGTATTTGGTTATTAACTCCTGTTACTCAATTAGTGTATCACTTGGTATTTTTTGTACACTTCGCGAAGCAGACGTGCTTTGGATTAGAGTGGCTTCGATACCCGACAATTTGTGAACAAGTAGTACTTTGAGTTACTTGTAAGCTGAGCATCTGCGTAACATCAGTTATTAATACTTATTATTATGCGTTTGGCTACTTGTAATTGGCGCTTGGCTTGCCCTATTTCTATATCCTACACTTCCGATTTAGAAACCAATGACTTAGACTCAAAAGTACGTTTGAAAAAGATCGTAATTTTCTTGATCGTCTGCGCGAATTTTCCTGAAGGAAGCAGTTTGGAATCATTCATTGCTTTAATCGTTAGAAAAATACCGATGGGTAAGATAATAATGCAAGGCATCCAAGCCCCGATTACTGGATTAATTGCGCCTCCTTCCATCATTTTTTTGAATAAAATGGTCATCATGATATAAGTGACAAAAAAGACGACGGAAATAAGCAAGGGATAACCAAATCCTCCTTTGCGGACAATAGCTCCCATAGGCGCACCGATAAATAGAAAAATGAAGCAAGCGACGGCAGTGCTGAATTTGTTGTGTAGATGATAAAGGTGATCTATTTTGTTTTCGTAAGTTCGATCAATGGAACGAAGCGTTGCCAAAACCGCTTGATGTACGCCCGTTATTTTTGATCTGGTTTTGTTCGATAATTTGGGGCGATCTTTGGTCTGAAAGGTTTCGTAAAAGCTAGTATATTGGCTGAGTTCGCCTAAACTATCCAATTGTTCAGGGACATTAAAAAATCGTTTTGGCGTCCTTGTTTTTTTACTTTCGGCGGGCTTAGGAAGGCTGGAAACGAGTTGTGGTTTAGCATTTCTAATAACATTCCCTAAGGAATCGCTTTCTTTCACCATAATACTATCCACTGCAATTCCTTCTGCCACTTTTCCTTCTAAAGAATCCAGTTCGGGTGTACGTTGGTTCTCTGCTACTACTGCCTCATTGATTTTACGCCTTTTGTGAAAGGAGCGATCCATCTCCACGCCCATACTTTCTATTCGATTTCGTCTTTTACTTTCAATAGAATCAATAGCTGCAATCAATTGCGTAGTACTCAGCATGTTATGATGTGATTTGAAGAGATTTTCATCCGTTCGATCCAGTTGAAATTCTCCTAAATCTAGCACTTTAGTCGATTTTTCAAAAGAGGTTCGGACGAAAGGATAATTAGATTTACCGTCCTTAATATTGGGTTTGCTCTCCATGTATTGTACGCCATTGTAGAGCTTCATTACTAAGAAGCGTTCATCTGCTGTCACAGTCATTTCACCGCTTTTCGCTTTAATTTGTGCAAATTTATTTCCAGCAGATTGACTTTGGTCGTACATCAATACGTCTTCTATGCCTTGATTATTGGATAGTTTCTTCCCAATTCGAATCGAATAGCCTTGAAAATCATCATTGAACACGCCTTGCTCCAAACTCATAGTAGGCTTCTGATTTTTGATATCGTAAAGGCGAGATTGGTATTTTAAGTTGGAGATCGGTATTAATTTATCTGAGCAAAAATAGGAGAAAACGCTAATGCCTGCCGTCAGAAACATTAATGGTAGCATCACCCTTGCTAGCGAGACCCCTGCTGATTTGAAAGTAGATAGCTCATAGCGTTCCGCTAGATTTCCCATGACCATGACTGAAGAAATTAAAACAGCTATGGGCAAGGCAAGCGGAATAAGCGATATACACATATAGCCCAGCATCTCCAAAATGAAGAAAACGCCTACGCCCTTTCCAGCAATGTCATCTATCCATTTCCATAAAAACTGCATGATAAGGACGAAAATGGCGATAAAAAAAGTGACCGAAAAAGGCGCAACGAAACTTTTAATCAATAAGCGATCTATGATCTTCATATGCTTCGTCTAAATTCAATAACAAACCTGCCTGACCACAATAGACTGGCATCATGGCAAGCAAATATAGGTCATCCTTAAATGTACAGTTGAAAAAGCGGAAGGTTTAGCTTTTCATTAGTACGCTTTAAATGATGCAAAAAAATTGATGCTTTAAACAAATACTACAGGCTCTAAATGATTTCATTTGGTCGAGTATCTTTAGAAAGATATCGCCAACTATTAAATTTCGTTTGTTTTCGTTTAGAAGGACGTCGAGTCCTTCCAAACGAATCAAGGTTTTCTAAAGGGAGAAGCGGCGAATTTCGCCGCTTCTCCCTTTAAAAAACCTTGATCAAATCATATGGGCTCGACGCCCATATGATTTGAAGATAAACGTGAGCTTCCACAAATAATGCTGACCAAATGAAATCATTCAGAACCATACTACAAAAAGGTTTAAAAAAGTTCCGCATTTAAGATACCGCCATCGTTCACTAAAGTTGCGCCCGTCATGTAAGAAGCTGCATCGGATGCTAAAAAGACCGCTAAACCCGCCATTTCATTGGCTTGCGCCATGCGGTTCATTGGAATTTTTTGTTCTGCCTTTCTCAAAATGGCTTCATTTTGCCAAAGCATCTGGCTGAGCTTCGTTTGCACCAAACCAGGACAAATCACATTCACCCGCACATTGTCGCTGCCCCATTCTGCTGCTTGATTTTTGGTCAACATCACCAAAGCGGCTTTACTCAAATTGTAAGCAGCAAAACCTGCCGAGGCATGTAGTCCTTCGATAGAACTGATATGAATAATGCTGCCGCCACCATTTTGCTTCATGATTGGATAGACCAAATTGCTCAAAAAGAGCGCTGCATCCAAATTGATTTGCATCGTTTTGTGGTAGATTTCTTCGGTCATCTGGTCAATTGGACCAAAATAAGGATTGGTCGCTGCATTGTTGATTAATACGTCCACTTTGCCGTAGTGTTCGACGGTCTTTTCAATCAGTGCGGTTCGCTGCTCTTTTTTTCCTACGTGACAAGCAATGCCAATTGCTTCTAAACCTTCCGCCTTAAATTCCTCTGCGACGGCGTCCACGGCATCTTGTTTGCGCGAACTCACTACGACTTTCGCTCCAAATTCCGCCAAGCCCCTCGCCATACTTTTTCCGATGCCTTTGGAAGCACCCGTCACCACAGCGACCTTGTCTTTTAAATCAAATAATGGTTTTATCTGCATTGATTTTCCTATTTATCGAAGCCTTGATTTGCTCCTTTTTTGATGTAGTGTTACTCCAATACTAAATTTGATGGGTAAACGCTAGACTTTTGAAGTTTAAAGTTCTAAGCTGATGTTCCATATTTGTAGCACTAAAACCTGCCTTGTTGTATGGCAGACAGGCTTCAAAAGTCTTACATGTCCTAATTAAGATTTCACCTGTCATTTTAAAATCGGTCGAACACTAGGGCGAAAGATACAAAACCTAATTTTAATGCACCAAACTGCCTATGGAACGCATCTATTTTGCTAGAGATGATTAACTTTGAGGATAAAATAATTGTTTACTCAAAGTGGTATATTTCCTGATTACTTAGATACGAAATTACAGACATAGACAATGATAAATAAACTAAAATCAATTGGATTTTTTCTGCTATTCTTAATTTTAGCAGCAAGCTGTACACAAGAAACACGAGAATCTCTTACGCCTACGCCCAATGCGTATGGACCTAGAAATCAATTGGTCGTCGTGATGGACGATGATCTTTGGCAAAGCGATGTTGGCGACACGGTGCGTTTTTACTACGGTTCGGCTTATCCCGTATTGCCGCAACCCGAACCCATATTCGATCTCACACATTTCACGCCA
>JBCCRX010000019.1:0-31251 GCA_039201015.1 Bacteroidota bacterium
GCAAGATGAAGCGTTATCGGATACTTAAAAATCGCTGTCGATTGAAATGTCAAAAGCTCAAAAATCGTATTCTTGGCATCGCTGCCGCTTTGTGGAATTACCAACTACTTATAAATAACTGATAATCAAAGTGAAACAAGTTTAATACTAAAATGAAAAAAATACTCATCGCCAATCGAGGTGAAATCGCATTGCGCATCATGCGAACTGCTCAAAAAATGGGCATACAAACCCTTGCAGTCTATTCAGAAGCGGATCGTCTTGCACCGCACGTTCGTTTTGCGGATGAAGCTGTTTTGCTCGGCCCACCACCTTCTAGTCAGTCTTATCTATTGATGGATAAGTTGATTGAAATTGCGAAAAGACATGAAGTAGATGGCATACATCCTGGCTATGGTTTTTTGAGTGAGAATGCTGTTTTTGCGAAAAAAGTAGAAGATCAGGACATTACTTTTATTGGTCCTCGTCCGCATGCAATTGAAGTGATGGGCAGCAAACTAGCCGCGAAAGAAGCCGTGAAAGCCTACGACATTCCGATGGTGCCTGGCATAGATGAAGCCATTACAGATGTTCAAGCAGCCAAGCAAGTAGCGGCGGAAATTGGTTATCCCATTTTAGTGAAAGCCTCGGCAGGTGGCGGTGGAAAAGGGATGCGTATCGTCGAAAAAGAATCAGAATTTGAGGAGCAAATGGAGCGCGCCATCAGCGAAGCCATTTCTGCATTTGGGGATGGTGCGGTTTTCTTAGAAAAATACATCGCTTCGCCAAGACACATCGAAATTCAAGTCTTGGCAGACACACATGGCAATACGGTGCATCTTTTTGAACGCGAATGCAGCATACAGCGGCGTCATCAGAAAGTGGTAGAAGAAGCCCCCTCTTCTGTCCTAACACCAGCCGTCCGCGAAGCAATGGGGCAAGCAGCCGTACAAGTGGCAAAAGCTTGTGATTATGTAGGCGCAGGTACAGTAGAATTTTTGATCGACGAGCACCTGAATTTCTATTTCCTAGAAATGAATACGCGTCTGCAAGTGGAGCATCCTGTGACGGAACTCATTACGGGCGTGGACTTGGTGGAGCAACAAATTCGAGTAGCGAGGGGCGAAAAGTTAGCTTTCACGCAAGAAGATTTACAAATCAAAGGTCATGCCGTAGAACTGCGCGTCTATGCAGAAGACCCAATGAACAATTTCTTGCCAAGCGTCGGTACGTTGGAGACTTATCGCATCCCAAAAGGCAAAGGCATCCGAGTGGATGATGGCTACACAGAAGGCATGGAAATTCCGATTTATTACGACCCCATGATTGCCAAACTCGTCACTTATGACCAAGATCGCATGTCTGCCATACAGCGCATGCGTCAAGCCATTCAAGCCTATGAGATCGAAGGCATTGCGACCACTCTACCCTTCGGAAAATTTGTTTGTGAACACGAAGCCTTCCTTTCTGGTAATTTTGATACCCATTTCGTGAAGGATTATTATTCCCCTGAACTTTTGGAAGCAGAACAGGCAGTAGAAGCAAAAGTCGCTGCTTTGTTGGCTTTGGAGGAGTATTTGGATAATCGGGAGTTGTTGAGCGTGCCTGTTACTAAGCAAAGTAGTTGGAGTAGGAGAAGAAATTGAAGGATAGTCAACAATATGTGCCGCTCTCGGCTTGTTCACGCACCAAAGTGTAGGACTTTAATCTACTCTGCTAGCGCACAACGTACTACTCGCTGCTACTTACAGAGTAGCAAGCGGACAAAAGTATAAGCGTCCTCGCTTAAAATAGGAAAACCATTTTTTCCTGAAACTCTTCTGTTGGAAATACAAAAATTCACTTTATTATGTATAAATAACCTAAATACAAAATATGTCAATATATAAAAGCAGGATATTCCAAAGTACAATTGTTGTTATCACCCTGCCCACTAATCTTGACAGTATATCTCCCCTCGCAAAGTTCTTCAAACACTACTTGACTCGAATTAGTTGATTTATAGTCAATTCGGATATCATCCTTGTCGTATAACTGAATAAAGTAATATCGAGCAGTACCATCAAGATTTACCTGAATCGTACCATTACAATTGCTGCTAGGAGTTGAATTGACACTAAAAGTACCAGGCATATTACAGGGTACTACTGGATACAGTACTTTTGAACAACTGTTGTACCTTTCTGGCGTCACGACTACTTGATAGGTATCAGAAGAAATATGAGGTCCAAACTCTACCTGACCATTTACATCTATAGCAATATCTACTAAACCACCTCCCTCAAAAGAAAATAACTCTACTTTGAAGGGACCAATTTCACCTTCGGCTTGTATAATAACTTTACCAGAATATTCATCAATCGCGATTTCATCTACAATTTGGATTTGTGAAAAACCGACTAGAGATGTTAGTGCAAAAAACATAAGAAAGAAGAAATTTTTGAATGTCATGACATAATAGTATTTTATAGTTCAAAATCTAAATCGTTAAAAGCAAAAGTGACCTTATTCCTTTACTTTCAAGCACCAAGCATATTCGCTATTAGCAGTATACAAATAACCTGTCTCTGGATCGACCGTGATGCCATTGAGGAATCCTTCCCCTAGCTTATCTTCTATCCATAGCGTCTCACCCGTATCACCATCTAAAGCATAAATTCCACCAACGCAAGCTAGATAAAGTACGCCATCATGAAAAGCAGTCCGCCCATCACAGCTAAACAAATCTTCCAAACCACCTCTTCGCCAGATGATAGCACCCGTTTCAGCATTTACTGCGTACCTAGCTATGTAGGCTTCAAAAATGATTTTATCCTCAACAAAGTGTAATGTTGTCGTGAAAAATGCTTCCCCTGTTTCGTTATTATTTATATCAAGTACCCAGCGTTGGCTACCCGTCGGTATATGAAAACAAAAAATCTGATCCAAACCAATATAGTACAATAAATCACCCTTTATTACGGGCTTATTAACGGAAGACTTATATACGATACTATCATATTTCCACACGATTTCTTCTTTGTCCGCATTGTAGGCAAACAGGTGAGTTGGTTCATCGAAACTAAGTCCTCGATCTTGAAAGATTAGTATCTCCTGTTCTTGTTTGTTTTTCCAAATAGCAGGTGGATGGATAGAAGGAAAAGGACTTTCTGTTTTGTAGATAGAGTACAAAGTGTCCCATTGCCATTCTTCAATTTTAGATCTCACTAAATGACTCTCGGTGCGTTCAAATGGACTGTTATCATTATGGGCATAGTAAACAAAATCATTATTGATTACTGCTCTGGATGAAGAAGATCCGCCTTTTAAATCATCTTTCCAAACTTCTATCCCACTAGCAGCATCAAGTACAGTGATAGGACCCTCCAAGTCACAAAAGAAAAAATATTTGTCCTTGTAGTTAATAGCACTCTCTTCTATTGTCCAAGTGTGTTTGGGGTGAGACCAATCCCACAAGAGCTCGCCCGTTGTTTTGTTTCTCATGTAAAACGTCTCCTTTGTCTCAAGATCAAAAGAACTAAAAAGCACTGAATGATCGAATAAGATGGGCGTAATACTAAACTTACCAGCTCCTACTGGTTTTTTCCAAATGACTTCTACAAAAGTGTCTTGACAAATGGGGGGGGTGACACTTATCAATAGGAGTAGTTACTTCTCTGGTACAACTCCAATAGGTTAGCAAGATGAAAAATAATGACGCCATTGACCATCGCATATTTTATTCTTTTTCTGGCACAAAGATATCTAGATATGTCATGTGTAAATATAGACGGTTCATTGATAAGAGCGCAGTGTGGAGGCGAAGCAGTAGGGTATCAAAATAGATATATCTTCCTGCCGAGACACTGTGAAAATTAGGTAATCATGAATTTTCTACCCTATCCAAAATCATTTTCTTCAGCCCTTTTAAAATTCGGAAGATATCAAGTACATCTGTTTTGGAAGTAGAAGAATAGGCTTCGCTGATGCAATACTTTCTATCCTCTAAAGCCATAAAGTGCCAATTTCGACCATTGACATAGCAACCATAAATAGGAATTTGATGATCGTTGAGCGCTTGACCGACTAGCATAGCAGCGAGATTTTGCCCAGCGGGATCACCAGAAGAATCCGCTTCTTTTTTAAATTCGTGGAAGGCAAAATAAGGCAGTTTAGGAGCGCGAAATCCAGAGGCAATCATGCCATCTATTTTTCCAAATAGTTCAATTTCTTCAATAAAAGCACTCAAGCTGCGCTGCGCGAAAAAGTTGAACTTTTTATCTGTAAACTCCACTAATCCAAATACTGGACCGATGAAGTTTAGGCTTAGTTCGTATTCATTCCAATGAAGTACGTTTTTAGAAAGAAGATTTCTAAAATGCTCCAACTGTTGTTGTTCAATATGTGATGTGGTGATTTTTGTATCCAACCAATCATCTAGAACATCCAGTTGCAGTACAGGGTCTAAATGAAACTTTTCTTCCAGTGAGGCGAGTGTACAACTCGAAAAATTAACTCTTTCCATTTAGTTCTATTTGTATGAACAACAAAGAAGAAAAACAGAAAGTTGTAGGAGGACTTTAAATAGAAATGAGCCCAAAAAGTAGCAACCATTACGCAAAGTTGAGTTGCACCAAATCTTACTGAAGTCGTCTTTCCCAGTTCATCAATTTTTCAACCTCGCCCTAAAACACAATATCCGCCAGCTCCGAATTTTTCGCACGTTTGCGCTCATGCTCTTTCAGTAAAACTTTACGGATGCGAATGTGCTTAGGCGTCACTTCCACGTACTCATCGCCTTGAATGTATTCCAAGGCTTCTTCTAGCGTAAAAACCGTGGGGGGCACCATTCTCATTTTAGCATCTGCACCTGCCGAACGCATATTGGTGAGCTTTTTCGTCTTCGTCAAATTGACGACCATATCGCCTGGACGCGCATTTTCACCTACGACTTGCCCTTCGTAAATTTCATCATTCGCACCCACAAAAAATGTACCGCGATCTTGCAAATTATTGATGCTGTAAGGAATCGCCTTACCCGTTTCCATGGAAATCATAGAGCCATTTTGGCGACCTGGAATGTCTCCTTTATGGGGCTGATATTCTAGGAAGCGATGTGTCATAATCGCTTCGCCTGCCGTTGCCGTAATCATTTGACTACGCAAACCGATGATGCCTCTAGAGGGAATCTCAAATTTCAGCAATACGCGATCGCCTTTTGGCTCCATGGAAAGCATGACGCCTTTTCGACGGGTCACCATTTCGATGGCTTTCCCCGATACATTTTCTGGCAAATCAACGGTCAATTCCTCGACAGGTTCATGGTTCACCTCCTCGATTTTTTTGATAATCACTTGCGGCTGCCCAATTTGCAATTCATAGCCTTCTCTGCGCATCGTTTCGATCAAAACGGACAAGTGCAAAACACCACGCCCAAATACTCGAAAGGAATCCGCAGAATTGCCAGTCTCGACCTTCAATGCTAGATTTTTCTCCAATTCTTTTTCCAAGCGATCATTGACATGGCGAGAGGTGACATATTTGCCGTCCCGACCAAAAAAAGGCGAGTCATTGATCGTGAACAACATACTCATAGTCGGTTCATCTATCGCAATGGAAGGTAGTGCTTCGGGCTGCTCCACATCCGCAATCGTTTCCCCGATTTCAAAACCTTCTACACCCACGACTGCACAAATATCGCCCGCTTGCACGCTTTCTGCCTTTACTTTTTGCATGCCATGAAAGGTGTACAATCCTTTCAAGCTGTATTTTTGAACAGCACTGCTTTTTTTCATCAAAGCAACCCGCTGATTGGCTTTCAATTCGCCTCTATGTAAACGACCAATCGCAATTCGACCGATATAAGAAGAATAGTCCAAGGACGTGATTAACATTTGCAGATTGCCTTCTTCCACTTGCGGTGCTGGTACATACTCCAAAATCAAGTCTAGCAGCGCGTTGATGTTATCCGTTGGTTCGCGCCAATCTTCGCTCATCCAGCCATTCTTTGCAGAACCAAATATCGTTGGGAAATCTAGTTGTTCTTCAGTCGCATCCAAGTTGAACATTAGGTCGAAAACCGCTTCTTGCACTTCTTCGGGCGTACAGTTTTCTTTGTCCACTTTATTGACTACTAAGATCGGTTTCAAGCCCAGTTCGAGTGCTTTTTGCAGCACAAAGCGCGTTTGTGGCATCGGTCCTTCGAAGGCATCTACCAGTAAAATTGCAGCATCTGCCATATTGAGTACGCGCTCCACTTCTCCTCCAAAATCGCTGTGACCAGGCGTATCAATAATGTTGATCTTCACATCTTTGTAGGTAATCGCAGCATTTTTGGAAGTAATCGTGATGCCTCTTTCGCGTTCCAGTTCGTTGTTGTCCATGATAAGTTCGCCTGGCTTTTCGTGCTGCTTGAACAGGTCTCCAGCGTGCAGCATACGATCCACCAAAGTGGTCTTACCGTGGTCAACGTGTGCAATAATAGCTACATTGCGAATTGATTGTGTCATTTATTCTTTCTTTTGTCGTCGAGTGAGGGATTGAGTAAAACAACTAGATTAGACTAACCTATTTTCAGAATCTCAAAAAGCGGCGCAAAGGTACGATTATTCTATTGAGGAAGTCGTATATTTTTTGTCTAAGCCTCTTGTGTGTTTATTTTTTCTTTTCAAACGAAAAACGAACAATTGAGTTCATATCACAAAACGAGTCAGATAATATGAAGAATATATATTTTCAAACCCAAGCCATAAAAAGTGTAGAAGATCATTTTGAAGGCATCCAGCCCATTAGTACACCACTCTATTTATCCACCACTTTTTTGCGCAATCCAGATGGTTCTTATCAAGAAGATTTCATCTACACTAGACACGATAATCCTAATCGGCGCATTTTAGAAAAAAGTCTCGCCCAACTTGAAAACGGTACAGTTGCCTTTGCTTTTGCTTCTGGAATGGCGGCGATTCATGCGGTTTTTCAGAGCCTGAAAACGGGTGATCACGTTCTTTTGCCCGATGATGTATATTACAATATTTATCTGCTCGTAGAATCGGTTTTCAAAGATTGGGGCTTGGAGGTGAGTTTGGTGGATTGCTCAGATTTGGAAAAAGTGGAAAAAGCCATTCAGTCAAATACACGATTGATTTGGCTGGAAACACCTTCCAATCCGCAATTGAAAATTACAGATATTGAAGGTATCGTACACTTAGCAAAGCTGCATAATATTAAGATAGCAGTGGACAATACTTGGGCATCGCCCGTCTTGCAGCGACCACTGGATTTAGGCGCGGATATCGTGATGCACTCTACAACTAAATACTTTGGTGGACACAGCGATGTGCTGGGTGGCGCATTGATTTTGAAAGAAAACGAAACGTGGGCGACTAAGATCAAAAACATACAAACCTTATCAGGCGCGGTGCCGTCTCCTTTCGATAGTTGGTTGGTAGCCAGAGGCATACAAACCCTTCATTTAAGAGTAAATGCACAGAGCCAAACGGCGCTCACACTCGCTCAATTTCTGGAACAACATCCTGAAATCACGCAAGTCAATTACCCAGGTTTGAATAGTCATCCGCAGCATGCAATCGCACAAAAACAAATGCCAAATGGTTTTGGTGGCATGCTGTCGGTTTTGGTAAAGGGAGATGCGACTAGGGCAATGCAAGTCGCTAGTAGATTACAATATTTTAGAACAGCAACCAGCTTAGGAGGCGTGGAAAGTTTGGTGGAACATCGCAAATCGGTGGAAGGGGAAAATAGTGCAACCCCCGATAATTTGTTGCGACTTTCAATTGGATTGGAGCATGTAGAAGATTTGAAAAGAGATTGGAAAATGGCTTTGGAAGGATAGCCAAGCGATTGTCCGAGCATCTAAGGCAATCGTAAGAGAATCTTTTCTGTTTATAATGTTTATGTGTTTATTCGTTTAACTACTAGTACTACTTTAAGCCTCTAAAACCAAATCATAGCAGGATGCCCAAAGGCGTCAATTTTTATTACATAAAAATTGACGCCTTTGGAGTTTTCGGACGGAGAGAAAACTTGTTTTTTCTTTGTGTTTTCAGTGATTTAAAACTAGGCTGAAAATAGCCTTAATATAGAACTAGTCATTGACTGAAAAAAGTAAAATCAAGTGAATCTGTTTAATAACCAGATAAACAATTCAACGAACTTGTCCGTCATACTGTATCCGCCCAAGGCGCAAGAAACAAAGTCAGTTTTCTCGCGATTGGCATATCCAAGCCTTTACAATGCTTTGTACCATTTCTGATTTCTCTTATCTTTGCAAACGATTGAAAACAGTGATCTATGATACATTTATTTCGTTTTCAAAGCTGAGAAAGATACAAAAACTTCACTCCTGTACACTTTTCTTGAATTTTTTCACAGAAAAAGTTCGGTCTATATATACATAAGCTAAAAAGTGTCTAGGTCTGAACAAAAACAAATAAAAATGGCAGAAGGAAAAGGACTTTTGGGTGGACTACCTAGAATTATTTTGATATTATTGGTAGTAGGAGCAACGGCTTTTTTGCTATTGCGATTCTTTGGTGGAGAAGGCAGCGGACGAAGCTACACCAATATTCCAAAAGAGTATCAATTGACTTATCAGCCTTCTGAGTTCAAAGGACAAATAGACGAAGAAAATGCCCTTGCCATTTTGAGTAATCCCAATCGCTACCAGCGTGAATTTAATCAATTGGTGTACGATTTTAACTTATCGCTTTTGTATCATGTTGCGGGCAGAATGGGACTGGCGGAAGCCGACAAAAGAGCTATTCAGCGAGAATACGACAAGCACCACGAATACATCAAAGGCATGTATTACAATGATTTTATTACCCTGAAAGATACTACTTCTACTGCCTACAAAACTTGGTACGGCACGGAAATGACGGATGCGGTGGAGTTTATGAATGAAGTCTCTTCAAAATATACGTGCTTTCTAGTCAATTTGGTGCTGAGTGCCGTTTTGCAAACCCAAGGTGGAGCAATCGCTGCGAAAGGCAATAAAGTGGAAACACCCTGTGGCATTGCCTTAACTGAAGGTTTACGTCCAATGATAAAACGCCTACAATCCAAGGCCGCTATCGAAGATTTTTCGCGCTCAAAAGGTATGATACGAGAAAGGGTAGAACGCGCCATTGCAGAACTGGCGACTATGGAAGTGGAAGATACCAAAGCCCTCAGCAGAAGTTTGCAGACCAAAGTTTTGGGTTATGCGGTTTCTACAACGGATATAGAAATTTCTGCATTGAGCCAACTGAAAGTAGGTTTTGATTTGCAAAAAGCCTTTGATGTGGATGTAAGCAATTCGCGCAAAGAGGTCGTTGTCACCTTACCACAACCCGAAATATTATCCTTAGAAGTCTATCCGAGAGTAGATAAAATGGACATTGGTTGGATGCGAGAATTGAAAAGTGCGGATTTTAATATGGACATTGAAGCACTGACCGAAGCCTTTCGAGACGATGCGATCAATAGCGATATTTTTGATAAAGCCAAACAACAAGCAGCAGATTTAATGGATACCATGCTTGCTCCTATGGTTTCTTCTTTGGGCAACCAATACAAGTTGCGCATTCAATTTAAAAGAACTGGAGACATGAACAACTATACTACTCGAACAGAACCGATTGTTACGACTAATTGATTTAGCATTAGTTTCAATGGTCATGGATAAATTTCATGAAGCAGATCAGAAAAGTTTTTTACTCCTCGTAGAACAACTCAAAGTTCTAATTACTAACTGATGTTACGCACTCGTATGTTTTGGTACGAGAAACCTATTAGCTTGTCGAAGCTACTGTGTTTTGAATTAGAGTGGCTGTTTTTATGGATGTCCATTTCATAAGAAAACGCTTTCTTATCCTATCAAAAATAAGCAGGAAAAACTGGCACTTTATTCCAGCCTAAAAGTGATGAAAAATAAAATCTCCTAATTTTTTAGTATTTTCTACTAAAAAATTAGGAGTATTCAAAAAAAGCACATACCTTTGCATCAAACAAGCGCAAAAGATGAAGAAATTGACAAAAAAAGAAGATCAAATCATGCAAGTGATTTGGCGATTAGAAAAAGCCTTCATTAAAGAAATCATCGAAGAACTGCCCGTGAATTCGAAGGGCAAAAAACCACATTATAATACCGTGGCGACGCTGGTAAAGCTAATCGAAAAAAAAGGCTTTTTGCACGCAGAATTGATTGGCAATAGTTATCGCTACAGCCCAGCAGTAGAAATCACGGACTACCGCGAAGACGATTTGCAAGAGATCAAGAAAAAGTATTTCGGCAATTCGCTACCCAAAATGTTAGCCCATTTCGCCAAGTCGGAAAAGTTATCAGAGCAAGAAAAAGAAGAGTTGATTCGGATTATTCAGGGGGGAGAGGAGGGAGAGGGTTGAGAGTTTGAGAGTTTGAGAGGATTGAGAGAGAAGTCGGATTACCAAATCACCAGTTCATCAAATCAACATTGAAATCATGTTCGTCCTGTTAATAAAGTCATCACTCGTTATTGTTATTTTACTGGCTTTCTACAAATTGTTTTTAGAGAAAGAGAGCTTTTTTTCGGTCAATCGCTTTTACTTATTGGCTTGTCTGTTAATGGCATTGGCTTTGCCCTTTATTTCTTTACCCGAACTAATTGAAAATCAAGGCTATGTGAGTAATTTGCTGGAAACCGAAGCAGATACGAAAATGGATGCCCAAATCCAATCTGCGCCTTCTAATGCAGCCGATCAAAAGGAGATATTACCAATTGCCGATGCAGACTTAGACAAGCAACTGGAAGATGCCGAAAGGACAGTAGTAGAAGCCTATTCGAACGATAGTCCTGAACCAAATATAGCTACTGAAACTGCTGTTCTACCCACTGAACCAACGAATACCGATGCAAAGCCAAAAGCGACAAAAGGAATCGGTTTTTGGTTGTTTTGGCTGTATCTATTTGGCGTTGGTATACTGACTTTGAGCTTTTTAGCACAAATCGCAATGACCTTGTGGAAAGTATGGCGCAATGAAGAAAAATTTTCGACCGAAGCAGGTATCATTGTCAATCTAGAGCAGCCGAGCGAACCTTGTTCTTTTTTTCAATACATCTTCATTCATCCCGATAGTTATGATTTTGAAACCTACGAGCAAATTTTGGCACACGAAAAAGTTCATGTTCGGCAAAGACACAGTCTGGATTTGATTTTAGCAGAAATAGCGGTCATTTTGATGTGGTTTAATCCTTTCATTTGGTTGTTTAGAAAGGAAGTAGAGAAAAACATCGAATACCAAACCGATGCTTTACTGACACAAGCCGTGAAGCAAGAAGAGAAGAAAGATTATCAGCTCAATCTTCTCAAAATTGCAACTTATAACAAGCCGCTTACGATCACTACCAACTATAACCAATCACTAATTAAACAAAGAATTTTAAAGATGAGTACGAAGAAATCCAACCCGCACAGTTATTGGAAATATGCTTTTCTAGCACCCCTTGTTTTCATTACGCTGTTGATGCTCAACGAGCCTAACAATGCCTATGGGATAGACATCATTCACACTGGAAATGCAGTAGAAAAACCCCTTGCGCCACCGCCGCCACCGCCACCACCTTTGGCAGAGACGAGAAATAATTCATATCCAGATGAAGCAGTTTCAGGAATTGAAGAGACTTCCGACTGCCAGCAATTGTTAAAAGCCGTAAAGAAGGAAGACCTTGCAGCTATCAAAAACATACTTATAGATTTTGATACCAATTGCTTGCCCGATACGAACGGAGACGACATACAAAATTTCAAACATGTCGGCACAGTCATTGAAAATGCAGAAATCATCATCAATCAGCCACAAAGAGCTTTATCCGTCATTGGCAAAGAAGTAAGCACCGTAGGAAATAGCGTCACGGAAGTTCGTGTGACCATTGATCTGGATTGGGTAGCTGGAAAAAGCAAAAGAAAAAATAGAGATGATCGCGCTGAAATTCCATTTGTAGACCAGTTAAATAATGAAAAGGACTGCAAAACTTTGATTAAAGCTATTCTAGCCGAAAATATAGAAGCAGTAAAGGTATTAATCAAAGAAACGGACGTGAATTGCATTGATCCTAACCCGGATCATCAGATCATAAAAAAGGGAAATTCCAGCTACTATTTCAGTGAACCTAGAACACCTTTGGTGGCAGCGGCTAGAAAAGGAAACTTAGAAATTACTCAATTTCTGGTGGAAAATGGTGCAAAAGTCAATTTTCAAGCCAGCCGAGACGAAACACCGATTATGGCAGCAGCAGAATTTGGAAATTTAGAGGTGGTCAAGTATTTGCGTCAGCAAGGCGCAGCCATCAATACCAACCAACGAGGAGAAGGCACGGTACTTTCTGTCGCAGCAAGGGGCGGCAATTTAGCAGTAGTAAAGTATATAGTAGCAGAAGGTGCGGCAATTGATGCAAAAACACAGGGCGAAGGTACACCACTTTCCGTGGCGGCGAGAAGTGGACATTTAGCAGTCGTTAAATATTTACTGAATCAAGGTGCTGATATTAACTCAGATACGAGAGGCGAAGGTACTCCACTGTCCGTAGCAGCGCGTAGTGACAACTTAGAAGTGGTTAAATACTTATTAGAAAAAGGGGCAAATATTAATGCTGACTCGCAAGGCGAAGGGACGCCCCTATCCGTAGCAGCAAGAAGTGGAAATTTGGAAGTGGTTCAGTATTTACTAGAAAAAGGCGCGAATATCAACGCAAATTCAAGAGGCGAAGGCACACCGCTTTCGGTGGCAGCGCGTAGTGGCAGCTTAGAAGTGGTTAAATATCTACTAGAGCAAGGTGCGAATATCAATACCGATTCGCAAGGGGAAGGCACCCCTTTGTCCGTCGCAGCACGTAGCGGAAACCTAGAAGTCGTCAAATATCTATTGAAGAAAGGCGCAGATATTAATGCTTCATCAAGAGGGGAAGGAACGCCACTTTCGGTAGCCGCGCGAAGTGGAAATTTGGAGATCGTCAAGTATCTATTGGAACAAAACGCAGACATCAATGCTTCCGTGGCGGGCGAAGGCACACCACTATCCGTCGCAGCCAGAAGCGGACATTTAGAGATTGTTCAATTTCTATTGGATGCCAATGCAGACATCGAAGCCAACACACA
The DNA here is from genome assembly GCA_039201015.1 of Bacteroidota bacterium. Taxonomy (GTDB): domain Bacteria; phylum Bacteroidota; class Bacteroidia; order Chitinophagales; family Saprospiraceae; genus JAAUTG01. The sequence goes on from JBCCRX010000019.1 coordinate 13,093, forward strand.
AGGGGAAGGCACACCACTGACCGTTGCGGCGAGAAGTGGAAATTTGGAAGTGGTGAAATACTTGGTAGCGCAAGGTGCGGATATTCATTCGCATGTGCAAGGCGAAGGTACACCGCTTTATGTCGCTATTCGGAGTGGACATCGCGCTGTGGCGGACTACTTGAAATCGAAAGGAGCGTCGTACTAAGCGAATAACGAATCATGAATTTTGAACACCGAATAATGAAGTTTGCCAATAGGACGTATGCCTACTTCGACATTCAACATTCCTTGTTCGTAGTTCAATATTCAAAAGTAAAATAACGAATATCGAATTTTGAACACCGAATGATGAAGTTTGCCAATAGGACATATGCCTACTTCGACATTCAACATTCCTTGTTCGTAATTCAATATTCAAAAATAGAATAACGAATATCGAATTTTGAACACCGAATAATGAAGTTTTCCAATAGGACGTGTACCTACTTCGACATTCAACATTCCTTGTTCGTGATTCAATATTCAAAAGTAAAATAACGAATATCGAATTTTGAACACCGAATGATGAAGTTTGCCAATAGGACGTATGCCTACTTCGACATTCAACATTCCTTGTTCGTAGTTCAATATTCAAAACTTATCATCATGCTTATTTTCTTGCTCAAAGCATCGCTAATCATCGTCATTTTGCTCGCATTCTATAAGCTATTTTTAGAAAAAGAAAGCTTTTTTGCCGTCAATCGAGTGTACTTGTTGCTTTGCTTACTATTGGCAGTTGCTTTGCCCTTTTTGTCCTTGCCAAAGCTGGTGGAGCATCAAGGATACTTGGTGCATTGGGTAGCAGAAAAAGAGCAAATGATGCCCGAAGAAGAGCGCATCGCAATAGCAATACCACCTGAACAAGCGGAGCGGATAGAAGAAGTAGTCGAAGCAGAGAATAAAATGCTTGATGTAAAGGAAGAAGCAAAAATAGATCAGGAATTAGAAAAAGAAAAGCCAGCGGTGAGTGAGCAAAAATATTTAGTAGAGAATACAACTATCGAAACAGCTTTACCAGCTACTGTTCCAAAGGAAAAAGAGGCAACTGCTTATGGATTTGTCGATTGGTTATTTTGGATGTATCTTTTTGGTGTCGTCATTTTATTCATCAATTTAATTGCCCAAATTCTCAATACTTTACGAAAAGCCGTACAGAACGAAGATAAAGTTGCGACTGAAACAGCGACGATCATCAATCTAGAAAACGAAAGCGAACCTTGTTCTTTTTTCCGATATATTTTCATCCATCCCGATAGCTACGATTTTGAGACTTATGAGCAAATTTTGGCGCACGAGCAAATCCATGTACAACAAGGTCATAGCATTGATTTACTGTTGGCTGAAATTGCAGTGGTTTTGTTTTGGTTCAATCCATTTATTTGGTGGTTTAGAAAGGAAGTGGAGAAGAATATTGAGTACCAAACGGATGCTTTATTGACCCAACAAGCCAAACGCGAAGAAAAGAAAGATTATCAATTGAACCTCCTAAAAATAGCAACCTACAATAAACCGCTTACGATCACCACCAATTACAACCAATCATTGATTAAACAAAGAATTTTAAAGATGAATACAAAGAAATCCAACCCGTACAGCTATTGGAAATATGCTTTTATCGTACCTATTGTCTTTTTGACTTTATTGGCGATGAACGAGCCTTACGATGCAACAACAGAAAGTCTATCATTCAACAATCAGTACGCAGAAGTACTGGACATTAGCATTGATACGCTTGTTACACAAGACCGCATTATCGACCAATTGATACAAGACGGAATTGTGGAAGAACCTGACGAAGACATTTACTTTTTTGTTATTGATGAATCTGTACAAACAAATGGACAAATTATAGCAGGAGCCGACTATTTGAAGTACAAAGACTTACTTGAATTACAAGGAGTGGACATTAAGCCGTATTGGGGATTTTACAGCTCAAAAAACGGGGGCGATTTTCAAGGACAGAGTAATAAACTAATTGTTGAGCACCTGATTGAATTTTACAATAGACAACAAAAGGAGCGCAGTACGAAGGCACAGACTTCAGTATCGGAAAAAGGCGATGACTTGAAACAACTGCACCAAGTTGTGGAAGCACTTAGACAACGATTGAAAGCGGATAAAGTAGTGAAGATAGACGACATCACTTTTGAATACAAGAAAGGTAAAGTAGTCATTAATGGTCAAAAACTGAGCGACCAACAAGCGCAAAGCTACCTTCAATTTCTAAAAAAGCGAGGTGTCACGATTGTTGGAAACAGCTTTAAATTACGTATTTTACCTGGCAAAGAACACTGGCGAGTGAGTGGTGAAATTGATTTCGATCCCGTAGGCGATAAAGCAAGTAGCCGAACCGATAATAGTGACTTCAAAAACTTGATGCTTGCCATAGAAAACGATGACTTGGAAACAGTACAAGCGTACTTGGATCAAGGAATAGATATCTATCAAGCAGATGAAAATGGTTTTACCCCTTTGCTATTGGCAGCTTATAAAAAGCACGGCGCGATCGCAAAAGCAATCACCGCAAAGACAATAGAACAGAACGATTTTCATATTGATTTCGACTTTCACCAAGATGATCTGCTCACTGCCGCTGACTTAGATTCAAGCGACTACAGAGACTTTGATCTTTTCATGGAAATTATCGAAAATGGTAATTGGGATTTAGTCAAATATTTCATAGACAAAGGCATCAATATCAATGGATTAGATCACAATAACTTCACACCTCTGATGACCGCCGCTCACGACGATCATCCAGAAATTGCACGCCTATTGATTGATGAAGGAGCAGATGTCAACTACATCAATTCCGAAGGTTGGACAGCATTGATCGAAGCTGCCGATGAAGGTGCTTATGCCACAGCGGTCGTGTTGATAGAAGCTGGCGCAGATGTGAACTTGCACAACGAACATTGGGGACGTTCTGCACTCACGATGGCTGCTTCCGAGGGCTATCCAAACATTATTGAGTTGCTGCTAGATGCTGGTGCAGATTTAAAAATGTTGGAAGACGGCTATCTACCATTGCACTCCGCCGCTGAAGAAGGACAAATAGAGGCACTGAAAATGTTATTGAATAAAGGTGTGGAAGTGCATCTACAAGATCATCATGGCAGAACAGCACTGATGTATGCTGCGGAAGAAGGGAACTTAGAGATTGTAAAAATATTAGTGGAAAAGGGTATTGATATCAATGAAACCGATGAGGAAGAACGCACTGCCTTATCTTACGGAGTAGAAGAAGGAAATCGTAGCTTGGTACGCTATTTGTTAGAAAAAGGAGCGGATATGATGTTAAAGGATCAAGATGGGAAAAGAGCAATAGATTATGCAATAGAAGAGGAGTACGAAGAAATGGTGAACATCCTGCTAGAACATAAAGATGATTATGATGAAGATGAACGGATTGAGACTAAATTCGAAATGGTGAATAATGACAACTTGCGGTTAGCAAAACGTTTCATCCAAACCGAAGCAGATGCTAATGTCAGCAATGAAGAAGGTTGGACATTATTAATGGAAGCCGCCGATGAAGCCAATTTTGACTTCGTCCAATTTTTAGTAGAAAAAGGAGCGGATGTCAACGCACAATCTAACATGGGTTGGACGGCACTAATGGAAGCTGTGGATGAAGAAAGTCTAAAGCTGGTTCGTTATTTAATCCAACAGGGTGCAAACACCAACCTCAAAACCTACAGCGATTTTACGGACAGTGGTTCTGATCATATCACTTTTACAGTGCATCGTGGGTGGACGGCTTTGTTTGAAGCAGTTGACCAAAATACAGAACTGCTCGCCGCTCTATTGATTAGAAACGGAGCAAACGTAAACGCTAGTGTCAGCAGGACTGTCTTGAATGACAATAGAACAGCAAGAGCAAAGTACAACAACTGGACGGTACTAATGGAAGCCGTAGAACGCGAACAGCCTGATATGGTGCGCTTACTACTCAGCAATGGTGCAGATGCAAAAGCCAAAAATTCTCGCGGGGAAAGCGTGCTGGATGTTGCTAGAAAAACGGGAAATGTACAGATCATTAATTTAATCAACAATCAAAACCCAAACAGTTCTTTCAAAAATGAAAACGCATCAGACTGGCCAGAAGGCGTGACCGTAAAAATAATGCTCACGGAAGACCAACAAATCACAGTAAGAATGAATTTAAGGAGAGAAGTACCTTTGGCAGTGGAGGTGCGAAAACTGGACGGCAGCTTGCTTAAAAAGTTATCTAATGGTAAGTTCAAAGGCGATTTCTCTACGACTTGGAATGCTAGTAATATTAATAAAAAAGGAACTTATGTGCTGAATATCACGGTGGACGGCGAGTCGCGAGCTATTAAAGTTGGAGAGGGGACGGATTATCCTTGGTAGAAGGTTTTTGTTAGGAATGATGAAATAATAAATTCAGGTTCTAGAGCTAGAGATTTTGTTTTCAGATTTTGTCAAAAAACGTAAGCATAGCAGGGCTACGGTGAGGCTTTTTGGTGAAATCTGGGAGCAAAAGATCAGTTCCAAGAATCGGAGGTTATTGTTTTTTCATTCCTTATAAAAGTAAGTAAAACTCAAAAAGAAATGGGTGCATACCGTTTTTTGCAAAAAACTAAGTCTTATATTAGACTTTATTCACAATAATATTTTTAAGAAGTAGAAAGTATATTTTTCAACCCTTTCGAGCGAGTTAAAAATTTTTGTGAATAATCACCATTATATGCTCTTAAATGTCCTTAAGTGTTTCAAAAAGCATGCTACTTTGTAGTTCAGCCGCTACAAAATAATGCATTGAATTTTATAAGAAAACCTTATCCTTGGTAGAAATATAGCAGCTTAGTAATGGCTTAAAATTGATGTATTAGCCTAAAAAAGCATAACTTTTGGCTTATACGATAGCGAAAAAGCATAACTTTTGGCTATTATAAAAGCTAAAAGTATAAAGTATATTTATGCTATGTCCAAAAGCAAAAGCCAAGTTCTCAAAAACATTCATCAATTCGTATAACGCTGAATGTAAGGTCGTTAACAGAAATAATTTTAGAGAATTTGTAATTATCTAGATACGGATGCTACCTTTACAATTGAGTTGATAGCTAGCAAACCGCACTAATTATTGATACTTGCAAAATAGATGCTGATGACTATTTTTGATTGGATTAAAACGGTTTATTTCTGGGATGCAAACATCGAAAACTTAGACGAGGATAAAGATGCTTACTACATCATTAGAAGAGTCTTTGAATTGGGTGATATAGATGAAATCGGTTGGGTGCACGGTTGGTACGGCACTGAAAAATGTAGGGCGGCATTGGTAAGCGCAGAATACTTGCGGGAAGCTGCTATTATACAAGGAATGGTTTTTTTAGGAATTAAGAATAGAAATTTATTTAGAAGTAATTCTAAAAAGCAATATCATGCTATATGAAGAAATTATATTTTTGTTAATTCACCAGGAGATTTACTCCAAATGACCTTTCACCCGTTCGATCAATTTTGCAAAAGCGTCTTTTTTTAAAGTCGCAAAACGTTTTTTGATAATGCTATCACTGACAGTAAAAAGCTGATTAGTTCGGACTTCGCTAGGTTTGGGCATTGTACGATCTAAATCGTCCGTTAGAAGTTGATAGCTAAAAGCATCGTTTCTGATAACAGAAGTTACTTTAGCAACGATGTAATCTTTTCGGAAACGATTGCTTTGATCGTTGGAAAGAATAATGGCTGGACGCTGTTTGGTTCTGCTGAGATCAGTAAAAGGATAGGGAATAAAAACGATGTCACCTTGTCGATACATGGACTAATAATTATCCCAATGATCGTCTTCTGCCTGATCCCAATCTTCGGAAAGTACTGGAATAGAAGCTTTATAAGGGAAGTGAGGCTCTTCTGCTACTAGGTCTATAACCTCTTCTTTATTTTGATAAGGAGAAGTACCTGCAAGGTAAGAAATAAGAATTTGAGCTAACTTTACCTGCTCTTCTTTTTGAAGCGCAATAAAGTGGCGAATAATTTGAGAATTTGAGATAATCATGATATGATATTTTAAATAGACTACAAAGATACATTTTTTCCCAAAGAATGTCAAGCAACAAAATAAATGGGTATCATTCGAAGTATCGCGACCGAGATTTACTAAATTCTAAAAATTTAGCAAATCGCTACTCTGATTTGATAAACCTCAAAGATTTAGTAAATCTAAGCTTCATTCTAAAATACACTCGAATAAATTATCAGATCATCAAATTAAACCGTTTTTTGATAAGGTAAATTAGCTGTCAGCAAGCTTGAAAATCAATTTTTGCAAGTCGCTCAATCTGAGCCAACTCCCAACAGCTAATTGCCCAATACAAATCACCTAACATATTGTAAAAATGAAAAATTTATGCCTTCTGGGCGTGCTGGCGATGCTATGTGCGTTCACAGCCATTGCTATGCCCGCAAACTACCAAATCAAAGGACAAATCCTAGCCGAAACGGGACAACAAGCCCTAGAATATGCAACTGTTTCTGCCTTTCAAGATACGCTTCTGATAGACGGCACGATCACCGATCAAGCAGGACTGTTTAGCTTGAATCTGGAAGAAGGAAACTATTCGCTACGTATCGAATTTATTGGGTTTGCAAGTAAAGAAATGGAGATCGAATTGAATGAAAACCTAGATTTAGGAAAGATCGAACTCTCCAACGACGGTATTGATTTGGATGCCGTAGAAGTAACTGCCGAGCAAAGCCAGTTCAATCTACGATTGGATAAAAAAGTATTTAATGTCGGGAAAGATTTGCTTTCTACGGGCGGCAGCGCAACCGAAGTTTTAGACAATGTACCTTCCGTGACCGTTGAGCCGAGCGGAACAGTGAGTTTGCGGGGCAATGCGGGCGTCACGATTTTGGTCAATGGCAAACCTTCTGCGCTGGCACAAAACGATGCACTTTCTACCATTCCAGCTTCCAGTATTGAGCGTGTAGAAGTCATCACCAATCCTTCGGCGCGATACGAATCGGCGGGCAATGCGGGCATCATCAACATCGTCCTGAAAAAAGAAAGACGCAAAGGCTTCAATGGACGAGCCTCCATTTCCGCAGGTATTCCAGCCGACTCTCGCCCGACTTTCAATTTCAATTTCAGAAGAGACAAAATCAATTTCTTTGGAAACATCGGAGCGCGATACGCTAATTTTATTGGTCGCAGCGATATGAATCGAACAAGTACAATTGACGGCGTCACCTCTTCCTTCGAAGCAGACAGCGATCAAGACCGCAACGACAAAGCCGTTTTTGGTTTCCTAGGCATGGATTATTTCATCACAGACGAGCAAACGATTACTGCATCCTATTCCAATTACAGCGTCATCAATACCGATCAGGCGATTACGGATTTTCTTTTTCGCGACGGCTCGAGTCAATTAACCGAAACCTGGAATCAGGTTTTTGATTACCGAGAACCCGAATCTTACAACCAATTGGACATTTCTTACGCCAAAACCTTTTCAAATGACGAAAATAAAAAGTGGAACATCACTTTCCAGCACGATTTTTGGTTCAATGACGAAACTGAAGAAATACGAATTACAGAAAGTTTTCCAACAATGTCCGAGCGATTGAACTTACGCACCAATACCATAGAAAGCAGCAGAGATTATTTGCTACAAACCGACTACCAAATGGGATTGGGCGAAAATGGCACGCTCGAATTGGGCTTGCGAGCAGAAACACGCATCATCAAAAGTGACTTCATTGCGGAGAATAGAGAGAACGACATTTGGCAAATTTATCAAGGCTTCGATAATGAACTGGACTATTACGAGCGCATTGGTGGAGCTTATGTGCAGTATGGTCAGCGTTTTGAAAAATTCAGTTATTTGTTGGGCTTACGCTCGGAATACACCTACATCAAAGTAGATTTATTGGACGAAATAGAAGATGTGGAAAAGACTTACACGCGCTTTTTTCCTACCGTTAATACGAGCTATCAACTCACAGAAGCTACAGGCGCGCAATTGAGTTACAGCCGTCGCATTCGTCGCCCTCAATTCTGGCAGTTGAACCCTTTTGCAGGACTCAGCGACCCGAACGAAATCTTTCAAGGCAATCCAGATTTAGATCCCGCCTACACCAATCGCGTAGAACTCAACCTTGTCCAAAACTGGGAAAAAGTGCGCTTGAATCCTGCCATTTACTATTCCGCCACGGAAGAATATTTTGGCTTTTCCTTTGAGCCTAGGGCAGACGGTGTCGTCATTCAGCAACCCATCAATTTAGAATTGGAGCAACAGTATGGCGTTGAACTCATCGCTTCCTATCGCCCAATGGATATGCTGAGTTTCAATGGCGAAATCAATTGGTTTGGCTACGACCAAAAAGGACAATTCAAAGATCAAAATTTCGACTTCAGAGCGAGCACTTGGACGAGCCGACTAAGCATGCAATATCGTTTCTTGAAAACTTTCTCTTTCCAAACGCGCTGGAATTATCAAGCAGCCTACGAAGATGCCCTTGTGGATAGAAAAGCCGTTCAGTTCACCGATTTTGCTCTATCCAAACAATTTTTCAATGAACAACTAACCGCTACTTTGAATGTTCGTAATGCTTTCGATTCGCGTTGGTATCGCAGCACCACAACCTTAGCCAACTTAGTTCAAGGGGACAATCGCGCCTGGAATGTTCGCCGCTACCAATTGACTTTGACCTATCAGTTTTCGCAAGGCGAGCGCGGGCGATTACGGAATATGCGCGGAAGTATTCGGTAGATGGAAGCAATAGATTTTTGAAGGCAGCAATTCTCCATGCGAATGAAGGCATCAGCCTTAAACTGAGCCTTTTATCGGGACACTGTTTTCAGTTACACGAGGAATTGCTGTTTTAAAGTTTTTAATTTAGGGCTGTACGAAGTCTTGTTTTTATTAACATTTTACTCGAAAATAACCTGATTCAATATCAGAAAATCGCTCAACAAGTATGCTCCGTAAATCGCTTCAGATGGAAAAGGACTGAAAATCAAGCATTCAATCTCACGCGCTCCATTCGATAAAATTCTCTGAAAGAGATCATTCGATGACTTTGTTCATCCCAAAGTTTATTGAAAACTGTTTTCAGACTCTCTCGGAAAGTAATCGTCGTAGCGTATTTCTGTAAGATTGGATTGTCTTTAGCACATTTGGCTAGTTGATAGTTGGGTATTCTTGAGCTAAGATGATGAATGTGGTGAAAACCGATATTACCCGTCAGCCACTGAAAAAGACGTGGCAGCTTATAGTAAGTACTTCCTTTGATAGCGGCGAGCAAATAATCCCAGTTTTTCTTCCAACGCATATAGCCCTCTTCGTGCTGGTGCTGCACGTAAAAAAACCAAAAAGAAACAATGCCAAAGAACCAAAATATAGGAATTTGTACCATCAAAAAGGCTTTCCAACCCACTAAAAAACCAAGCCCAACGTAAAGCAATAATAGCAGCGCATTATTAAGGAGTTGCTTGCGTTTGGTATCCCTCCAGCCTTTGATCTTATTAAAAGGAAATCGCAGCATAATACCCATATAAATCATTGGAACAATGGCGAATAGAACAAAAGGATTGCGAAAAATACGGTATTTGAATCGTCCCCAAGGCGAAAGTGCACGGAACTCTTCTACCGTCAAAAAATTAATGTCACCAATATCACGGAAGTCCAATTGTCCGACGTGTCCGTGGTGAAAGCTGTGCACTCTAGACCAATAATTATAAGGGATAGAGCTGAAAAAGCTGCAAGCAAATCCAACCGCATTGTTCCAAGATCGCTTTTTCAAAAAAGACTGATGCCCACAATCATGCTGAATAATAAAAATGCGAACGAGAAAGAAACAATTGATAATCCCTAAACCCAATGTGATCCAATAAGACCAGCGCAAGGAGAAGTACATCAATACCCAAAGTCCTAGAAAAGGCAAGAAAGAATTTAAGAGTTGAATAACTGCTTTCTTGGTAGATGGCTGTTGGTATTTCTTAATGATCTTTTTCCAGTTCTTCAATTTTTCCTTGATCTCTTGGTCTATGTTTTGAATGACGCCTTGTGTGTTCATTTTAAATGTGATATTTTTTACTCCATGCTCCTATCAATTGAGTAATCAGACAGCTCTAAGATATATACCTTAAATATATCCATTTACCTACCTTATCAAACCCTTAACTTTTCCACAAAAGGATTTCTGGAAGAGTACATGGGCATGGAATGATGTTTATTATAATGCCATGATAACATCACAAATAAATGAAACTAAATACAATAAGGTTGTATTCGTAGCCAAGATGTTTATGCAGAAACTTAACTTTCTACCATTACTAAGTGAATATGTGGAAGCTTTTTCTTATGATCTCGGACGATCAACAACTTTAATCATCGTCCCGCTCGCTACTTGATCGCTTTTCTTCATACCATTCAAAATAGAAAATTCTTCTACACGAGCAGAACTAATACCATTTGAGCGCAAAATACTTTCTAGCGTTCCTCCATTTTGTACCGTAATCACCTTTATTCGCTCTGGTTCAACATTGATTTTACTTTGGTCGGTCAAGCGTTTATAATTGGTCATTGTGCGCTCAAAAGCAGAGCGATAAATGGCATATTTTTCCGTAGAGCTCACGCCATGAAAAACAAAGATATTACTACCGTCTTGAATCAAAGTAGAAAGCAATTCGACACTTGCACCGGTTTGTTGATTAACTTGCTTGGTCTTCATCACCAAAGCAGGAAAACCATTGATCGTTTCATTGGCACGACTCTCTACCGTCAATTGATATTGCTCAACGATAGCAGCAGCGGCTTCATTCAAAGTATTGCCTTGCGCAAAAGTAAAAATGATGGCTGCTTCACCACCTTCTGCTACGATCTGAACCTGCTGCGGCGTATTATTGACTTGCCAAGCATTAGGAACAGGAAATTCAAATTTTAAGACTGGATGATAAAACACATTGCGCTCTACATAGCCTTGTCTAGGGTCTTCTCCATAAGTTAAGCCTTCTATCAATCTCAAATAAGAATCACGATTGACTCTTAGATTAGCTCTATTTTTATTTTGCTCGGCTTGCTCTTTTGCTGCCAATCTATGTACTCGATCAAAGCGATCTAGCGGGTTCGGATGCGTGGACATGAAGGTAGGAATGCTTTGGGATGCACCACCACTCAAACGACTAATGGTCTCAAAGAAGTTTGCCATTTCGTGCGCATCGTAACCCACTGATGTAGAGTACTCTACGCCCAATAGGTCAGACTCGCTTTCGTGATCTCGACTGTTTTTGAGCATCAATAATTGTACGCCCTGAGAGAGTTCGTTAGCAAATTGCGCCACCTCTTGCGATAGTACCAAACCTGCAATCAGACCGACTTGAGCAATGGTTTGGTTGCGTTGCTGGATCGCACCGTGCCGTCCCGTCACATGACCAATTTCGTGTCCCAATACGCCCGCAAATTCTGCCTCATTGTTAAAATGCGCCATGATTCCTCTGGTAAAATACACGAAACCACCTGGCAAAGCAAAGGCATTCACAACGGGAGAGTCCACCAAACGAAAGGTGAATTTTAAATCAGGGCGATGAGAAATGGCTGCCATTTGTTGCCCCTTAGAGTTGATGTATTGCTGCAATTTATCGTCATCATAAAGCCCAAAAGCCGCTACGACTTGAGGGTCACTTTGCTGACCAAGTGCAATTTCTCGCTCTTCAGACATCACCAAAGCTTGTTTCTTTCCAGTGACTGGATTTCGAGTACAACTGCTTAGTATGAGTACTAAAAATGAAGCTGTTATGCTCAAAAAGCGTATCAATTTCGATATATACTTCATATTAATTCTGTTTTGCTATGTTTGTGAAGGCAATCTACTAATTTTTCAACAACAACCAGACTGAAACGTTCGACCTTATTGATGAAAGCCCTTATACGTACTTTTTTACTGCTTTCACGTGAATAATGCCTGCCTAGCATTTTCCCCAACTGCTTTTTTACAAAAAAACTCGTTATGAATACGCAAATAAAACTAGCAGAACGTCCCTTTGGAATGCCAAATGAATCTACTTGGGTAATAGAAAAAAATCCTATCCCTACTCTTTCCGACGGAGAAATATTAATAAAGATACTGTACATTTCGCTAGACCCAGCTATGCGAGGCTGGATCAACGACGCCAAATCCTATTTGCCACCCGTAGGCATTGGGGAAGTCATGCGCGCTTTGGTCGTTGGCGAAGTCATTGATTCCAAACAGGAGAAATATAAAGTAGGTGATTATTTGCAAGGCGTCGGTGGAGCGCAGCAGTATGTGACGACGGACACCAAAGGCTGGCACAAAGTTGATCCAAGCATTGCGCCTTTGCCTTACTATCTTGGTGTGCTGGGCATGACGGGCATGACCGCTTACTTTGGCTTGCTGGATATTACGGATCCGAAAGAAGGAGAAACGGTTTTGGTGTCGGGTGCAGCGGGTGCAGTCGGGGCAATTGTTGGGCAAATTGCAAAGATCAAAGGATGTCGTACCGTCGGAATTGCGGGTGGCGAAGCTAAGTGTCAGCGATTGACAGAGTCCTTGGGCTTTGATGCTGCCATAGACTATAAAAATGAAAATGTTTATGCTGGTATTAAAAAACATTGCCCCAAAGGAGTGGATGTCTATTTTGATAATGTGGGCGGCGAAATTTTGGATGCTGCACTAGCCAATTTGAATTTCAAAGCTAGGGTTTCTTTGTGTGGTGCAATTTCTCAATACAACAATCGGGAGAATGTCAGTGGACCAAAAAATTATTTATCCTTGCTAGTCAATCGTGCTAAATTAGAAGGATTCATTGTCTTAGATTATGCCAAAAGATACCAAGAAGCCGCTCTGCAAATGGGGCAATGGATGATGGCAGGACAATTGAAAGAAAGCCATCAAATAGAGGAAGGGATCGAAAACTTCTTACCCACTTTTCTCAAATTGTTCAGTGGAGAAAAGAAGGGAAAATTGATTTTGAAGGTGAACGAATAGCTCTACTGCGTGCTAAGTAAAAATTGTGTTTTCATTTTCGGCAATTTGGTGATTAAATACTTATCATATCACCAAACCGTATCCACCTCTTACGCGATCACCAAAGATGAAAATGCACTTTTTTATCCCACATGCAGTATAAATGCCCTTAAGTGTTTTAAAAGATGTCCGTCTTATCTTTGCAGTTTAGTTGCTACAAAATAGCGCATTGAATTTTATAAGAAAACCCTACAGATCAATTTTTGTCACTTTTTTGTTTGTGTTTTGAAGAAATTGTTTACATTTGGGCAGATAAGTCGTCATCCGAAGATTGGAAGCATTCTCAAATTCTTGCTAAACAGAAACAACTATGGGCAGCATCATTACAAAGCGTTTCGTTAAGTGCCACGATAAACTAAAATCCAGCAAAACGGTACGCTCTAGCCGTCAGTTTGCGATGTCTTTGAACTATTTGCCACAAAGTTTAAGCGAAATACTGAAAGGTCGTCGTGATGTTACCATTGAGGTTTTGAGGAAAGCGATAGAGCAATATAAGATCAGTCCTGTCTATATTTTTACGGGCGAAGGCCCGATGTTTATGACGGAGAATGACCACAAAGATTTTAGAGTGCTCACCATCGTGACCAATGTGCAAGAAGATGAACGCATTGTACATGTTCCCATTCCAGCACAAGCGGGCTATTCCGCAGAGATGTCCAATCCGACCTTTATCCAAGATTTACCCACTTTCAATTTACCCGATTACAAATACAAAGTAGGCACGCATCGCGCCTTCGATGTCTCTGGTGACAGCATGGAACCGACTTTGTTCGAGGGCGATAAAGTGGTCTGTAGTTTTTTAGAACCGACTTTATGGGAAAGCGCAATCAAAGATAATTACGTCTATGTAGTCGTCACACACGGCGATGTAGTCGTGAAACGGGTATTTAGTAAATTGAAAGAACAAAAAAAGCTAAGACTAGAGTCCGACAATGACAGCTATCATCCCTATACGGTGAATCTAAGAGATGTGAGAGAGTTGTGGTATGTGCGAGCAAAAATCAGTCCGTTTTTGCCTTCTCCCAACAATCTCAATCGCTACATGCGAGAAGAAATGAAAGAACTAAAAACTACTATCTTACAACAATCTGCATCCATTACGCAACTAAATGAAAAGGTGGCGACTTTGATAGCCGAATGAACGCTACAACCGACTCATCGCCAGCTCCCAGACGTCTTCGTATTTCATGACTTCTTGTTGGTAGTTCTTCCCGATTTGTCCGTAAGGCATTTGCGCTAGCCTTTTCACCATGTCTTTGGTGTGTGCTTCTACGCGCTTGGCATGGAAGCCACATTGTGGTATTTTAAGCAACATTTTGAGCGCTAGATTGCCTCTACCATTTTCGATGTGCTTGAAATTTCTGCTGCAATAAACCGTCCATGCTTCTCTGCTGTCAATCAATTCATCATGGCGTTCTCTAATCAGCAAAAACAAAAATTTAGCCGTCAAAACATTCAAATTCGCGCCTTTGCGCTCTTTCTGACTAATCGGTACTTCATTCAAAAAGCGATTCAACCTAAACCGACGCTGCTTATCTTGCTCTAGTTTTCCTGCCTCTTTGAGCAGTTCCAGATAAGCCTGCGCGATCCGCCAGTTTTCTTTCATGTATTCAGGAATCATACTTTTTGTTCGATTCGACTTGACTTCTTGATAGATAGATAAGGCTTTTTGGTATTGTTTGTCGTGCATGTAGAGCAGAAATTCTAAATGCTTCAAAGCAAACCAGTTGGCTTGCGATTTCTTAACAAATGCCAAACCTGATTGTATGGTATAAAGTCCTTCGTCGATTAGACCAAGGCGAAGGCAGGCGTTTGCCTTTTGTATTTTTAAAAAGTTCAATGCCGTATTGTAACCAGAATGATGTTCGAGAAAATACTTGATGTCTCTAGTAGTTATTTCCTTTACCTTTTCATGTTCAAATACAGCATTGTGTGCTGCTAATCTTATTAGCCTTGTAAAAAATTGAAACTTTGGATTATCAGACGTTTGTAGCTGATCGCTTAAAGGTTCAAATAAACTAAGTGCGTGCTGCTGTACGCTTTCTATATTTTTTTTCTCTGAATAAAAAAACAGAAGTTCGATGTAGC
Source organism: Bacteroidota bacterium (assembly GCA_039201015.1). Classification (GTDB taxonomy): domain Bacteria; phylum Bacteroidota; class Bacteroidia; order Chitinophagales; family Saprospiraceae; genus JAAUTG01. The sequence goes on from JBCCRX010000019.1 coordinate 28,216, forward strand.
TATCTGTTGCTTTCTGGTCTAGTAAATGCTTTTCGTAAGCATCATAGTATATGGATTTATATTTGTTGTAGAGTTTTTTATCCTTATTTATCGTTCCGTAGTAGTTTTTCAAAATTTCAGCAGATTCGTGCATCAACTTATAAAATCCATATTTTCTAGCCTTAGAAAGAACTTTTAGTGCAATTTCAGAAGCTGTATGGTGTATTCCTCTTGATGTCAACATATTTGCAACTGATAGGTCTTTTGGTATGTCCCAAAGAGCTCTTTGGAAGGCAGTAAAATTATTTCCAGAGAGGTCAATAAGATATATTTTATTGATCAAATCTCTATATATTCTGCCTTTTAATTGCCGATAAGGTTTGTATTGTGCATTTTTTTTAAAAAAATATTCAGATGCTTGCTCATCATTTTCAATACTCCCATCCAGTATCTTTCTATACAACTCATCAGACATATTTTCATCTCCCACTCCTTCCCCCACTACTCTTATGTGTTGAATTTTCTGTGCAGATAGATAGAAGATTAACTCTTTAAGACTGTCCATAATCATATCGCTTGTATATCAATAATGTAAATATAAAAAAGCACTCTAACAATACAAAAACATAGCTTCCAATTTGAATAAAAATGTAAGGTATAGTTTCTTCATGACATCCTAAATTTGCCCTCATTAGTAAATCAATAAACACTTTTAAAGATGAAAACTATTATCGTTCAAGGAGATGTACTCTCTGCATAATCTCCTCTCAAACAAGGGCTTATCACAAGCCCTTTTCTTTTCCTCCCTTGTTTTTTTTCCTTCTATACATTATATTTGTGGCACTACTTTGAGAAAATTTAATATTCTCAAACTTTGCACTGTTTACGAGCTATGTGCAATTCACTATACACTTAAGTATAAGTACGGGTACAACAAAAGGGCATTTACCCTTGGGCGAATGCCCTTTCCCTTTTTGTCTTTCCGATTTCCGTACGTACAATATCTTTTTCAGGGTCAATTTCAGCGATTCATATTACGACAATTACCAATTTACGAATAACACAAAATGCTAGCAGTTAACAAACGGTCAGCTATCACCTAAGGTAGAAGACTGAAATATGCTTCGCTACAACCGACTCATCGCTAGTTCCCAAACGTCTTCGTATTTCATAGGTTCCACCAAATAATCTTTCTTATTTTCATGGTAGGGAGTTTGCGCTAGTCTTTTTCTAAGCTCTTTGGTGTGGGCGTTTATTCGAACGGCTTTGAAATCGCAGGTCGGTATTTTGTTTAGCATTCTAAGTGCAATATTGCTTCTGCCGTCTCTTCCCTTGAAATTTCTATTGCAATACTGCTGTAGCGATTCCGAACGGCAGATAAGTTCGTCGTGTTTCCCCCTGACCAAAAAGAAAAGAAACTGAGCAGTGAGAATAGAGACGTTCTTCCCTTTTTTATCCTTGGAATAAGTTGGAACTTCGTTCATAAATTTACCGACCCTGAATCTTTTTCCGTTTGTATCAACTTTTCCGTTTTCTTTAAGAACCGCTAAATAAGCCTCTGCAACTTTCCAATCTTCTTGCATAGATTCAGGAATGTATTTTAGTTTTCTATTGCTTTTTACTTCCTGAAAGATTTCTAGGGCTTTTTGATAAGACTTAGAATGCATTCTTAGCAAGAACTCGATGTGTTTCGTTGCGAACCAATTGGTGTTGTTCTTTTTCACAAAGGCTAGACATTCTTGTATGGTTGCTAGCCCTTTTTCATATTTTCCAATTTTTAGGCAAGAAGTAGCCTTTTGTAGCAGTAAAGCAACTAGAGAAAGGTTGTAGCCAGTATGATTTTCTAAAAAATATTTTACATCAATCTGCACGTATTTTATCACGGACTCGTGATCGTGTATCATTGAGAATCCTGTCAATCTTACTAATCTAATAAGAACATGAAATCTAAAACTGTCGCATTCAGTTATCTCTGTTTCCAGTGATTTTACAAAAGCGAATATCTTCTTAGAAAATTCTATGACATCAAAATGCTTTTCTTGATTGGCGAGTATCATATCATTGTAGAAAAGGAGAACTTTTTGCTCCAGCTCTATTGCTTTAAGCGCATTTTGATTGATAAGTTTGTAGTGTTGATATAATTTTTTGTCTCTGGTTCTCACCGCATGATGATCCCGCAGCAGCCTAGATGCTTCCTCTATGCAATCGTAAAATTTGTTTTGAACTGCTCTTTTCAAGACATAATCTGCTATCCAAACGGTAGTAAGGTGAACTGTATTGGTTTGAAGTATTTTAGCAACTGCTAGGTATCTTAAAAGTTTCGCATACGACTTTTGCATCGTTGTATATTCGTTGCTATGCGAACCTGTAATTAATACTGCGTTGACCAATTTGTCCCAAAGTCTAAGTTTTAATTCCCGGTATCCTTTATATTTTGGATTTTTTTTAAAAAAATATTCCGATGCCTCTTGGTCGCTATTGATACTTCCATTTCTCACTTTCCTAAACAGATTTTCAGATAAATCATCTTCCTCATTACTCAATCCTAGTACATTGATATGCTGCAATTTTTGATCTGAAAAGTACCTTACCAATTCTTTTAATTCATTCATACCTTCCTTTTTGTAAATCAGACATATAACAATACAAATACAAGTTTTTATATTAAAAACACTACCTCCAATATTTGATTTTTTGTTTTTCTCAAAGATACAAAATGATTGATCTTTGTACTAATTATTTAACTAAAATCATTGATAGATGAAACCTACAATAATACAAATAGACATTCATTCATTTTGATCTAACCACCTCTCAAACAAGGGCTTATCACAAGCCCTTTTCTTTTCCTCCCTTGTTTTTTTTCCTTCTATATATTATATTTGTGTCACTACTTTGAGAAAATTTAATATTCTCGTAACTACTCAGGTACAAAAAATCAAAGTCAGCAATCCGACTAAACCGTACCTAATGTTGTTGAAATTGCATAAAAACGCTACTATTGCGCTGTGACAAAAGATGAAGAAATAGCAATACTTAAGGCACAAAATGCCGAAC
>JBCCRX010000020.1:0-30375 GCA_039201015.1 Bacteroidota bacterium
CCAAGAACGCCTTCGGGTAAAATTGATCGGAAAGTATTGCAGGCTCGACAGTGGATTTAGACTTTTGAAGTTTAGTCTGAGTAACAATGATCAAGCCATTCGATTTCGTATTTTGAATAAAACAAAACTTCAAAAGTCTTTTTTTAAACAACTTATCACTACATCAGCTTTGAAAGATAAAATTATACAATACATACAAGCGGAAATATTAGAAGAAGGAGATGATCCAATCACTTCGGACGAAGATTTATTGACGAGTGGCTTACTAGACTCTATGGCAGCGATGCGCTTGATTGGTTTTTTGGAGGAAGAATTTGAGGTTAGCGTTCCGCCTGAGGACATGGTCATTGAGCATTTCATTACTGTGGATGCGATTGGAGCGTATATTGAAAGTAAAAAATAGTAGGCTGCGCGCTTACTAGTGGGCATTCTACTACTTAGCGTTTAGAAATGTCATTTTTTCCACCAAAAAATTGAGTATATCTTTAGATTTCAAATCCAAAAATGACATTTCTCATAGCCCGATATTGAAATATCTAATAGGAAGCACTGCGCTTTGAAATTTCAGATCAGCGCAAATAAATCCTAACTTCCAACAGCAATTTAGTCTTTTCCCCACAAGCGAATGAATAATAATTATGCAACACACTATAAATTTGACGCAAAGCCAATTGATGCTATGGGCGGGGCAGCAACTGCAACCCGAAGCACCGCTCTACAACATGGCTTTTGTATTCGATTTTTCGGAGGCGATCGAAGAAGAGGCTTTCACTTGGGCTTTTCAGCTATTGTTGCAAAAAAGTGATGCACTGAGAACGATCTTCATCATTGAGGACGGCGTACCAAAACAGCAAGTACTCGCAGATTTCGATTATAAATTGGGAATATTGGACTGGAGCGAGCGACCCGACTTGATTGAAAATGCGAAAGCATGGGGAGCAGCTCGAAGTCGCAATTTATTTGACCTATCGCAATGCCTATTTGAAGCCATTTTAATAAAAGCAGGCACGAATCGCTATTTTTTCTACCTCAACCAACACCACCTCATCACCGATGCTTGGGCGGTTACGGTTTTGATGAAAACCTTGAGTGATTTGTACCAAAAAGCTTTGAAAGAGGAGCTGCATTTGGCAAATGGTATTCCTTCCTTTAGAGACTTTGTGGAATACGAGCAGACCAGTCAAAACAATGCTAGAAACGAAAAAGCCAGGCAATATTGGAAAGAGAAAGCCCAACAATTACCACCTGCGCCCAATTTATACTCTGCCAAAAATCCGAGAGAAGTTTCCAGAGCCAAACGTGTACTCGTGCCATTGGGAAAAGAGCGATCAGTGGCACTCAAGCAATTGGCTCAAGAAAAAGACCTGCGTTCTTGGACGATTCACGCCAGTCTGTTCAATATTTTTGTGACGACACTTTCTATTTATTTGCATCGAGTGAGTGGTCAGAAAAAAATAGCCGTTGGTACGCCCGCGCACAACAGGGTAAAGCCGAAATTCAAAAATACCATTGGCGTATTCATTGAACTTTTCCCTCTACTCACGGAGATAGAAGAAGGCGATAGTTTTCTAGAAGTATTCAAAAAAGTACAAAAAGAAAGCAATCAATTTTTGCGCTACGCCCAGCCTGGTTTTAGCAGTACCAGCTTAAGTAAAAGCTTTAATGCGGTATTGAATTACATCCACGCCAGCATGTCCAATTTCGCAGATATTCCTATGCAATCCGAGTGGGTACATCAAGGACATTGCGATCCCAATCACCACATCAGAATGCAAGTTTATGATTTTGATGATACGGGCGAAATCAGTATTTATTTTGATCTGAACGAAGCAGTTTTTGATGAATATACACGCCAGAACGCGCCCTATCATTTCTTACAAATCTTAGATGATTTTATAGAAGATAGGACACAAGTCATTGACAGTCATAGTCTTTTGATGAAGAGTGAATATGATGATTTAATTATAAATTTCAATCATAATCCTTCCATAGAGAAAAAAGAAAGTGTATTAGATTTATTCCAAAGGCAAGCCTTGATACGCCCAAAAGCCATTGCAATAGCAGCCAATGACCTAAATATTGATTACAAAACACTCGACCAAAAATCCAATCAATTGGCGCACTACTTGCTTCAAAAAGGCATCCAAAAAGGAGATCGAATTGCCTTATATTTGAAGCGTTCACCAGAACTGGTGCAAGCCATTTTAGCGACTTGGAAAATAGGCGCTACTTACATTCCCATTGCCAGCGATACGCCTTCTAATCGCGTTTTGAAAACCATAGATTTGGCAGATGCGAAGTTGAGCTTAACGCATCAAAATCTATTAGAAAAGCTACCCGAAAATTCTTATACTATCCGTGCTTTTGAGCAAATACAAGATGAAGTTGATCGTTTTCCTGTCACAAATATCAATATCAAAAAAAATCCAAAAGAACTTGCTTACATCATGTTCACTTCTGGCTCTACGGGTGAACCCAAAGGCGTAATGATTGCACAGGAAGCACTTTCTAATTATTTACAAGCTGCGAAAGAAAAATACCTTGGAGAAGAACAATGGAATTTTCCGCTCTTTAGCCGCATCGGTTTTGATTTGACGGTGACTTCTTTGTTTCTTCCACTCATCAGTGGTGGAAAAATGATAATTTATGAAGAAAGTGATGCTGGTCCAGACCTTGCAATCCTGAAAGTCATCGAAGAAAATCGAGTGGACTTTATCAAATTAACGCCTTCCCACCTATCGCTGCTGCATGATAAAAATCTCAAAGAGTCTAGGATAAAAACAATGATCGTAGGTGGAGAGAATTTCAGCATGAATCTCGCCCTACAAATCCAATCTATCTTTCCCGATGCCCTCAAAATTTACAACGAATACGGCCCAACGGAAGCGACGGTGGGTTGCGTAGTGCATCAATTAAATGTCACTAAAGATCGAGCAAAAAATGCCGTTCCGATTGGTGTTCCAGTTGCTGGTATGCAAGCCTATGTTTTGGATCGACAACTCAATCCTGTACCTAGAGGTGTAATCGGTGAATTGTACATTTCAGGTATTGCTTTGGCAGAAGGCTACTGGAAAAAAGAAGACTTGACCAGCGAGCGATTCCTTCCAAATCCTTTTCTGACGGGCACCAAAATGTACCAAACGGGCGACCTCGCTAAGATGAACGCAACAGGGCAATTGGAATATTTAGGACGCAGCGACGAGCAAGTGAAAATTGGTGGCATACGCGTGGAACTGGGAGAAATAGAAGCGGCATTGCAAACGCATCCAAGTCTTCAAAATGTGGTAGTGGATTTATGGGATAAAACGCCTGCGCCTGCTTCCGATACGCTGCACTATTGCAATAGTTGTGGACTACCTTCTAATTATCCAAATGTAGAATTTGACGACGAAGGAATCTGTAATTTTTGTCATTCCTTTGAAGCTTTTGAGCAAAAAGCGCAGCAATATTTTAAGAATATTGATGACCTGAAAGCAATTTTTACCCAAGCACAAACCCGCAAAACGGGCAAATACGACTGCATGATGCTGCTGAGCGGTGGAAAAGACAGCACCTATGCTTTGGGGCAGTTGGTGGAATTGGGCTACAATGTACTGGCATTCACGCTGGACAATGGCTACATTTCGCAGCAAGCACTGGATAATGTGCAACGCGTAGCGAAAGAAATAGGCGTGGATTGTGTGGTTGGGGAAACGCCTGCCATGAATGAAATCTTTGTGGATAGTCTGCATCGGCACTGCAATGTCTGCAATGGTTGTTTCAAGACGATTTATACTTTGAGCACGCAAATTGCGGTAGAAAAAGGTATTCCAATCATCGTGACGGGACTTTCGAGGGGACAATTTTTTGAGACGCGACTGACCGAAGAACTATTTTGGAAAGACGAAGTAGATGTGGCGGCAATTGATCAAATTATTTTGAATGCGCGCAAAGAATATCATCAGGTGGATGATGCGGTGAAGCGATTAATGGATGTGTCCATTTTTGAAAATGGGAAAGTCTTTGAGCAAGTCGAATACGTTGATTTTTATCGCTACACGGACGTGACTTTGAACGAAATGTACGAGTATCTAGATCGCCGTTTGCCTTGGGTGCGCCCTACGGATACAGGTCGTTCCACCAATTGCCTCATCAATAAATTAGGCATCCATGTACACACCAAAGAGCAAGGCTACAGCAATTATGCTTTTCCTTACAGTTGGGATGTGCGCATGGGGCATAAGGAGCGCGATATGGCGATAGACGAGATCAATGAACCGATTGATATAGAGGAAGTTACGCAGATGATGCGCGAAATTGGTTATGTTCCGCCCAGCGAGCAAGATCGCAAAGAACTACTGGCATTTTACAGCGCCCCCACGCACCTAGCAGAAGCCGATTTGAAGCAATATCTAGCCAAGTATTTACCTACTTATATGATTCCAACGCGCTTTCAAAGGGTCGAAACTTTTCCCTTGAGTCCGAATGGGAAAATAGATCGAAAAGCCTTGCGCGATATTCGAGAAATTGCGGTAAAAACGGATGTTGTTTACGTGGCACCAAGCACGGAATTTGAAGAAATCGTAGCCGATATTTGGGCAACGGTATTGGAACTAGAGCAAGTCGGCATCCACGACGATTTCTTGGCATTGGGCGGCAATTCGCTGGAAGCCATTCGCGTCATGGCGCGCACCAACGAAGCCCTTGAATTGGATTTACCGATTAGCTTGATCTTTCAAAAACCGACGATTGAGGAATTTGCGGCGGAAGTGGAAAGAGTAATTGTGGAATTATTGGCAGAGGTGTAATAAGTACTTCTACCTATTTGTTTAAGCTGTTTATTTGTTTAAATTGTTTATAATGAACACTTTACACAAGTTTATTGCCTAAATAATTAGGTAAACCTACTTAAGTACTTAGACAAAATTAATCTAGCTATTAAACTCGGCAGCATCGCGCTTGCAGCGCTCGCTGCCTCGTGGTGGTCTTGGAGGGCAGACAAAATATAAGATGTTGTTTTACAACCTGTTATATTTTGTCTGCCCTCCAAACCTCCTCTGCGCGCCGAGCCGAAGGCAATGGCGCGCTAAACGTGACTTAAAATTGTCCACCTACTTAATAACCTTCTACCCACTAAACTTATTCGCCAAAGCATCAATTTGTGGCGCGGCTTCGTACAGCAAATTAAATTGACTTTTCATCTTTTCTTGCGACTGCGGATAGAGATACATATATATATACAAGCCTTTCTCGGTGACCCAAGCCAAGTTACCATTGTATCTACTAAATGCTGCTTTTTGTCCCAGTCCACGAACTTCTTGATAGGGTGGGACATCTCCTGCATAATCCTTCTCCATGCCTTTGTCCAGCAGACTTTGGAGATAGAGCATATTGCCCGCCGAGACGCGATAGCCAATCACAAAAGCATTGGTATTGGTGGCTTCATCAGAATGCACGCACTGACAAGCACTGGCATTGCCATCGGGAGAAGTTCTACTGAGCAATCTCAATTCTAGGTCTCTAAACTGTGGGAAATTTGCTTTTATCCAATCGGCACTCACCAATTGGCAAGCTTCTTTGATTTGTCCCGTAGCGGCTAACGCTTGCAAATCTTCTTCTCCTAGTTTATCGCCCGTGGGTGCAGAAAGTTCTGTGGGCGGAGCGATGTTTTGGACAGTGGTACTTGTTCCTACTTGCGTATCCGCGCTATTGTTGGTATCTTTTTTACAATTCCACAGAAAGGGCAGTAGGGCTAGCAATAATATGGTTCTGATCTTACTCATGTTGCTGTAATTTTTCGCAAAGATAGCCCATTCTATCTAACATTTTGTTAAGCGTTCTGTAATGCCAGATTAAAGGGTTTTCTTATGAAATGAACTGAATGCAACAATAGCCACGAATACACGAATGATTAGCTCATTTAATAGGAAATTAGCACTTTGAGTTATTTCTACGGAAGGTAAAAGCAACTTTTCCAACTTGATCTACGCAATTCACCCCTAACCACTGAAATTAATGCTAAATCAATTATACTCCGTTTGGGATAAAAAAGTGCATTTTCTTTTTTGTTTATCGCGCCTGATGCGTGAGGCGCGATAAACAGGCATATTCGTTTGCACAAATTTATCCTGTTTGCAGTATAGATAATTTTTATTCGTGCATTCGTGGCAAAAAATATTTTATAAGAAGACCCTATGTCAGATTATTAAAATTCCATTAAGATTGTCAACTTCGAGAGCGAAGAAAACGCAACGGTCGATTTTGCTAGTATTTCTCTTTTCAATTTCGACGGTATTTTGAGACTTTCTGTCGGTTATCGTTTCGGTGGAAATAGTAGATTCTAAGTTTGCTATTTGTATTTTAAAAAACACAAATAAATAAATTGGAAAGAGTCATTCTGCGATCAGAATGGCTCTTTTTGCATGGCTTTCCTTATAAAATTGGAGATTAAGCGGTGAGTTAAGGATTTCCAAGAAGATAATGCTCCAAACATGCTCTTGAAGTCATACCCTTAGGGTACAAGCTAAGAAGAATAGCCTTTTACATCAACTACTTTTTGATAATCAAGCACTTAGCTTTATAATACTTGCACCTCAATACAAATATCATCAAAGCAGCGTACTAAGAACAAAAATATCGCGTTTGCTTTCATATTGATTTTTCAGTAAATATGATATTTTTGCCCCTTTCTTGCTACACTTCCTACTGAACATTCTAATGACGAAGCTCTAAAGCAATTCCTGAATTTGAGAGCTTTCACATCTACCGCTATTACAAATCTTAACTGATATTAAGCAGTTGGCTACTATAAGTTGGCATTTAGCTCAAATTAGAGCTTGTTTTTTAATCTTTAGCTTACGGAGTAAGAAAAAATACTTAAAGGAACAAGCCAATGGCTAATGGCAAAATCCCAACTGCCTAACACAAAATCTTAACACAATTAAGTCAAGACTTTATTTGATCGAATCAATATAGAGTTCTATTTTTACGTATATTATATATGCAAGTTTTGCGTAATATAATTTAGGCGCGTACGAAATCTTAAGCCATGCTCAAAATAAGTCCTAGGAACGCTCCTGAAATCGCTCAACAAGTATGCCCTAGCGGTTTTTTATGGACAGCAACACCAATTTTCACTGATTTTTTGGGAAAATCAGTGAGAATTGGTGTTGCTGTCCGAAGAGATTTATTGAGCATACTTATTGAGCGATTTTCTGACATTGCATCAGGTTATCTTCGAGTAAAATGTTAATAAAAACAAGACTTCGTACAGCCCTAAATATAATTAGTGAAAGTTCAATAATAACTTAAACCATTAAAATTGTTCTTTTGGCAGCTAAAAAACACAAAAAAATAAGTGCTTTTCTGGCTCAATTTATTAATGACCTTTCACTTAAGTTTTGAGGGTCTTTGACAATTTTTGCAATTCTTTGATTACGGTAGATAAAACTTTTGAAGCTTTGAACTTGAAAAGCTTAAAAATTAAGCTTCATCGCTTAAAATTCAAGATTCTAATATCCGCTTTTGTAAAAATTGCCAAAGCACCCGTTTTGAATCAACTTAAAGTTTGTCCATGAATCGGTTATTTACACTCACACTAGCATTTCTATGCTTTTTTATGATCTCCAATGCCCAGAAGTATGCAGAATTAGGCGGCTTTTTTGGAATCGCTAACTATCAAGGTGATTTAGCCAACCGACCTGTTGAATTTCGAGAGACGAAGTATTCCTTTGGTGGATTCGTAAAGTATCATTACGGCAATAAGTTACATTTTAGAGCGCAACTCTATTATGCTCGAATTTCGGGTGATGATGTACATGGAGATAATGCAGTTAGAAATTGGCGGTTTACCTCAGACCTGGCAGAAGCATCTATCCAAGCAGAATGGCTACCTTTTGCTAAATATAGGTTCAATAAAGTAGGGCTGTTTCGTCCACAAATCAATCCATTTCTGTCCATTGGAATCGGTAGTTCTTTTGCTATTAACAAAACCTTAGATACGCCTCTGGACGGTTTATCCCGACCAGAAGAATTCAGCTTTCCAGAAGAAGAAAACAAGGATAATTTCTTGATTATTCCAATTGGTGGTGGCATTCGTTTCGATGTCACACAATGGACAACACTTGCGGCAGAAGCAGGTTGGCGATATGCTCAATCTGACTATCTGGATGGCGTATCTCAAAATGGAAATCCAGACAAGCAAGATTGGTATTTCTTTATGGGCTTCACCTTGAGTACTTATATCGGAGAGCAGGAAGATTTTGGCTTATAACAAAGAGGATTTTCTCGCCTATTAGTATCGTCTTATCACTCATCTACTCAAAACTAGAAAATGAAATATATTGGGATTTTTACACTCCTATTTTTTATAATAGATGCGCCAATAGCAGCACAAAAGTATTTTGAATTGGGAGGCTTCATTGGATTTGCGGGCTATCAAGGTGACCTGACAGAAGATCCAATAGATATAGGTGAAACGAAGTATTCCTTTGGCGGCTTTGCTAAGTACCACTACAGTCGGAAGCTACATTTGAGGGGGCAATTCTATTACGGTAGAATATCGGGTGCAGATGCGAACTCTACTAATCCTGGTTTGCGAAATAGAGATTGGAGTTTTGAAGCAGATTTAGCGGAAATTTCGATAGCTGCGGAGATACTACCTTTTGGCAAATCCCGAATTGATCGCGTTGGTTTGTTTCGTCCACAAATCAATCCATTTATATCAATAGGAATTGGCTTGACTTTTACGGATGAAGACATTAAATACGAACACAATCCGTTCAAATTTGGAGAAAGAATCAGCTTTCCAGAAGATGAAGCGACCAATAACTTTCTAATCATTCCAATTGGTGCGGGTTTGCGCTTCGATTTCACGCAGTGGACCACTTTAGCAGGCGAATTTGGCTTTCGCTACACCCAGTCTGATTACGTAGATGGCATTTCAAAGAATGCACGGGATGCGGGTCCTGATTGGTACTTTTTCATAGGTGCTACCTTTAGTACTTATATCGGAGAACAAGAGGATTATGGTTTGGACTAGGTAGTGCTGTGCTGTAATTCTTCTTCAATTAACACATCCAATACTTGAAAAAAACTCATTTCGTATTCCCAGTTCAATTGCTTTTTGGCTTTGCTGCTATCGCCGTATATGTCTGTAATGTCGGTCGGTCGGAAGAGCGCTGGATCGATGATGATTTTTTCTTTAGCGATGCCTAAGCACTCAAAAACATACTCTATGATGCTCCGAAGCGAAATGGATTGTCCAGAACAGATCAGATAATCATCGGCTTGCTCCTGCTGCAACATCAGATACATGGCTTCTACGTATTTAGGTGCCCATCCAAAGTCTCGTTTCACTTCGATATTCCCAACTTTTAGGACTTCTTGCTTTCCTTTTTGAATGTTAATGGCTGCCGCGATTACTTTTTTGATGAAGAAGTTGGGCGAACGCAGATAAGATTCATGGTTGAAGAGGACGCCGCAAGCCGTGAAAAGGTCGTAAGCTTCTCTATAATTGATAGCAATCCAATGCGCGGAAGCTTTGGAAATCGCATAGGGACTCAATGGATGAAAAACTTGGTTTTCGGTGATTGGTAGTTGCTCCACTTTGCCAAACATCTCGCTGCTAGAAGCTTGATAGAAACGTATTTTGGGATCAAATAGTCGAATAGATTCCAACAAATTGAGAACAGAAATGATGTTGAATTTAATCGTCCCAATGGGTTGGCGGAAGGAAAGGGACACGGAGCTTTGTGCTGCCAAATTGTAAATTTCACTAGGTTCGTAAGTGGTAAATACTTTGAAAATTTGGGAGAAATCACTTACATCACATCCTTGCAAAATCACTTCTTGAGCGATGCCTAAGTACTGAAGCCCACTAGTGTTTTGGCTGCTGTAACTACGCGTCAGACCCACTACTCGGTAGCCTTTTTCTAGCAGCAATTTGCTTAAATAGGCGCCATCTTGTCCCGTAATACCTGTGATAAGGGCTGTTTTCTGCATCGGAGAGAAATTTTCTAACGAAATAATTTGGTTCTACAATTAGCCACGAATGCACAAGTGAACAGCCAAGAGCTAATTTCTAATCACTTAGTTTTCCTCAAGACATAGCTCAAATTGCGATGCGGTTCATTGGTCAGCAAAATGATCTCATAATTTTGGGTATTACAAAATTCATTGACGGCTTCCACCACTCCAAATCGTACCGCGCCACCGCCGGCCCATCTCGTGTAATCATGCCCGCAAATATAGCCTTCGGGTTTCACCAAATCCTTGCAGAGGTGCAATTCTTCGATCACACTTTCATAAGAGTGATCTGCATCTACGTAAATCCAGTCGAAGTGATGCTTGGGAAAATTGGGCAATACATTCGCGCTGTATTCTTTGTGCACGGTGACGATATTGGCTTCTATTTCTGGCTTCATTTTCTCTAAAACCACCTGATGATGCCGCTGACCGTGCTTTTTATGGTTGTCTAGCAAATCCCAAGGATCAATTAAATGAAGCTCTTTGGGCGTAGTCACATCCATAATTCTTCTGGAGAATTGTCCTGTGAAAACGCCTACTTCCGCAACAACAGCGTGCTTGGGCATGGTCTTCAATAAAGCACTTCGGTCACGAACAATCTTACTATCCTCACTCATGATTGGCGGAAAGGTATTCCATTTTTCGGACAAGGATTGGTCGTATTTTCTGTAGCCTTCCAGCCGTTCGTGTAGCTGTGTACTATTTTTGTACTTTTTCAGTGGACTCAAAATGGTATTCCCCAGTAAACTTCTGATACTAGACATATGAATTCAGTTAATTTTTATTAGAGAAATTAGCTTGAAATTTTTTGGCGACTTCTGTGGTGTATAAATTAGCTCCTTTCAGGTTTAAATGGACTTCATCATTAGAATTTTCGTAGCTGTACAAATCTGGATATTCATCGGAGCTAGAAAAATCAAAAATAATTACATTTTCCTTTAGTAGAAAATGCTTCAATTTAGTCGTTTGCTTGATTGAGTTCCAAGGATTTCTGGGTGGAATTAACAATATAACGCTGGTTTCTTCACTAAAATACTCCGTGGCTGCCAACCATTCTTCTACAAAGCGATCTCGATCTTTACTGAAATCACTTTTTTGAGTAGAATAATCGTATTTTTCCATTTCTTCAGGATGCTGCTGAAAATAGCGTTGCCTTTTTCGAAGGGGTGCGTTGTTATTTGTAACGCTATCTGTTGGGAAAAAGCCGCCTGTTTCGTAAACATTTCGATCTGGAAAGCCTTCGCGCGGCTCTGGAATGGAAAGCACTGCTCGCCAACGTTTCGCACTATTAAATCCAATGTATTTGTAAGCCATCAGCTTGGTGTAGTCTTTGATAGATTGAAATTGAAAGCGGACAGGTAGATCATTCTTCCTAAAAAAATCGACTGCCATCGGATATCGTCTTTCATCCACCGCATGCAATTGCTCCGCACCTTTAAAAGAAGCATATAGGCGTGGGAGCGGCGACATTTCCACAAAAACATAGTCCAAATCTGGTCGCGTTCTAGCAATTTCTTTCAAGTAGTCAAATATGCGAAAGGGCTGTACGGCAGAATAAGCCAGATTAAAAGACTGAAGCCCCGTAATGGAATCAAAAACTTGCGGATTGATCTGATTGTAAGTGCGACTGGAACCAACGAAAACAGTATTGTATTCTTCTTGGTGCTGGTCAAAAACCTCTTTTTTTGCGCGTACGCCCGCTATCTCGTATTCATCAAAATAACGGTCTGTGTCTCCCGATAGTTTGTACAAAGCAATCGAAGCCAAGATGACTAGTACCAAAAACAGTACGCCATGCAGCAATGTCTCTTGAATAAATTTATAAATGCCGTTCATCAGAATTGGAAGTAAATAAAAGATGAATAATTGGTGTCGAAATAGATGACACAAAGATAAATGAGCACAAAATAAGTCAATAGACGTTCTGTTCGTCCAAATTTCTCAAATTGTAAAGGATGTTCTTTCATCCTATTCCCCCATTCGAATGCTAGCAATCCAAGAACGAGGAGCGGAATATCCCAGCCAATTGGCATCGTTCTCGCTCCAAAATCCCAAAATATTTTGCTCATGTAGCTAAAGGCATCGCCGATGCTCCCTGCACGAAAAAATACAGCTGTCAACGCACCAATACAAAGGGTAAATGAGCTAAAAGAAAACTCAGAAAGAGAAGGCAAATTTTTTCCTTGTGCCATCACTCTGGTATATCGAATTTTCCATTTTCGACGCCGCCAATACGACCAACACATTAGCAAGCCATGCACAAAGCCAAATACTACAAAAGACCAAGTAGCCCCGTGCCAAAGTCCACTGATCGTAAAAATAATAATAAAATTCATGTAGCGACGCCACATTTTTCCACCACTGCCGCCGAGTGCTAAACCCAAATAGTCGATGAACCAACGAATCATAGAAATGTGCCAACGCTGCCAAAACTCTACAAAGTCGCGCGCAAAGAAAGGATAAGCAAAATTTACCATCAAACGAATACCAAATATCTTTGCCGTACCGATTGCAATGTCAGAATAGCCACTAAAATCGCCATAAATCTGGAAGAGAAAGAGAAGTGCTCCTAGAAAAAGTATCCCAGGACCAAGCGTTTCATAATTCAGGAATATATAGTCCACGTACTGGCCGCAAACATCTGCAATGGCGATTTTTTTGAAAAAGCCCCACAACATCTGACGAAGCCCGTCTTTGGCTTGCTCATAGTCAAAAGTTCTGGGCTTTTCGATTTGCGGCAGCAGCTTCGACGCCCGCTCAATCGGACCTGCTACCAGTTGAGGAAAAAAGCTCACAAAAGCCGCAAAATTGATGAAGTCTTCGGTAGGTTTTAGCTTTTTTCGGTATATATCAATGGTGTAGCTTAAAGTCTGAAAGGTATAGAAGCTAATGCCAACGGGCAGTATGATGCTCAAAGTTCGTATATTCAAATCCACCCCGACCGCACCAAATGCACCTACAAAGCTATCTACAAAAAAGTTGTAGTATTTGAAGAAACCCAACATGCCCAAGTTGACTCCCAAACTCACCCACAGCCAGTATTTCCGCCGCTTCCTGTCTTCCTCTTTATACATCTGCAGCCCCACTAAATAATCAACAATGATGCTAATAAAGATGAGCGATAGAAACTTCCAATCCCACCAACCGTAGAAAACACAGCTCGCAATCAGCAAGAATAGGTTTTGCAGTTTGAGATTCTTATTGACCACAAACCAATAAATCACGAATACAATCGCGAAAAAAATAGCAAATTCAAGGGAATGAAATAACATTTAAGTTTGTGGTTGCTTGTTTTTTATTTGTAGAAATTACCTGTCGCCTACACTCCTGATGTAGGGTAAACTACTGGACATTCACTTAGTAATAAAAAATGAGCCGTAGCCCTGCTATGGCTAATTGTTAAAGCACTTACAGTCAACAAAATCTCTAACTCCAATTTCGATACCTTACTCTTTTACTATTACTTAGGATTCAAAGGACATACGTTACACTAACCAAAGAAGGCGCAATATTAAGGAAAATATGTTGGGCAAAGACATTTTGGAAGAAAGGAAAAAAGAGCTCTTTGACAATTTCTACAAAATATTAATGCCAGACTTTTGAAGTTTCTTTACTAGGCTCAGTTCTAGTGTATTTCAAGCTATTGATAATGAACATTTTGCGTCTGACATCTATCTTCTTATTTATCCTACTTTAATGCTTGCGATAGAGCCGAAGCAAAATACCCTTCGATTTCAGTTCTTCTGCTATTTCCCATTCCTTTTCCAAAGATTCTAAGTCTTCGTCTGAAAAATCATTCATAATATTAGCATAGAAGATGTAGTTGTGCCTATCCAAATCCGCTCGCTCAAAGCCATCCTCTACCCTATTCAAATTTCGGTATTTTCGCGCACCCACTTCTGGAAAAACACTACCAATTTCAGAGAACGGAATCTGTCTTGCTGCTATCAACTGCATCATTTCTGCGCTTAAATCATAGTACGGCAAATGCGCTAAAGTAGCGTCCCAGCCCTGTGCTATTTTTGGTGGATAAATCCATAAATTTCCAGACCACAAGCCCAAGCAAATCAAGCCATAGATCACATATCTTCGACTTCCTTGAAGAAACTGGAACAGCAAAAAAAGACACAATAAAGAACTAGCAAAATAAATCGGTAAGAAGTAGCGATGCGCTGATAAGTGCTTGTGAAGCAACAGACTAGGAGAAAGTAAAAGCACACTAGCGATGAGCAAAACAAGCAAAAATCCAAGACGATTATCTTGCTCCAAAGCATTCAATGAAATCTTAGCCTTCAACCATAAAAGCAATAAAGCCAGCATGACAAAAACACGCCCAAAATCAAGCATCCGCCACGCATAGATTCCAATATTTTTCACCAATCCGATAGCGTTTACTTTCTCAAAACTAGCCGCCCAAGGAGAAGTTGCGTGATAAGCTATCCAACCCATTTGCTGATAGTGAAATGCTAGAAAAACAAGCGCGAACAAACCCGCAGGAATAAAAAAAATACTTGCTCGCCAGAGTAGCTTGAACTGAAAAGTTTGTTTTTTAAATTGGTAGTAATAATAAATCTTTAAGAAGTACAAAATAAGCACCACCATCATTCCCCGCAAACTAATCATCGCTAAAACGAGCGCAGCAATTAGCAAAAGCCCACTTTTTTCTTTAACAATTGCGAAGATTCCCGCAAAGAACGCACACATCAAAACCGCATCTGGACTAATCAGCACATTCTGTGCTGCAAAAGTTGGGTCTAGCAATAGTAGTAAAGGCAGCAAAACACCTAGTTTCTCGGACCTAAAGAAAAAATCACCAAGGCGCTTGAGTAGAAAAACACTTAGCAAACTAAAAGGTAAAATAGACAAATGGCTCACTATCAAACTCTGTCCTAAACACTTCCACCATAACGCCAAATACATCCCAAAAACGGGTGGATGCCCACTGTCAAACTCTGTGGGTAGCAATAGGTGTCGAAAATTATTTTCATAGTACCAATGCGCGTGTTTAGATGCCAGTTGTATAGTATCCCAGAAAAAGATATAATCTTTTATAAAAAATTGGGCTGCAATGACGAAGGCGAAAAGTAGGTACCATAGTATTCGATTTTTTTTCCACATAGTATCAATTAAAAAATAAAATCGACATACATGGAGTCGCAACCAAAAAATCTTTTAAGGTGGATTTTTTGGTTGCTCCAAGGGGTTCTTAAGTGTGAAAAGTATCAAAAATCTCTAATTTTTGATGCTTTTCACACTTAAAATCCCTTAAGCAGAAAGTTTTTCTCATCAGAAAAGAAACTTTCTGCGAATTTTGGAAACGGAATCCATACTCAAATGTCGATCTAATTTTTTGAACGTTACATAATCTATCTTACAAATGTGAACTTCTTAAAGTGGGATACTCTTTACAATAGGCCGTGCAATTTTAGAACCACAAAGGACACAACAGCCTCACGCCTAAGGTTTCTAACTTTAGAAGGGAAGCCAAATCAACAGCTTAAACAAATAGGTGCAAGTACTTATTTGTATTTCCTATGTTACCGTGTAAACTAATTTTCTTTGTATTTTAGATAGGGGAGTTTGGGGGAGAAAAAAGGGTTTTTCTAAAACCCTTTTTCTCCCTCACCCCTTGTTCGCCGTCTTCGAAGACAGCGGCAGATAGGTTTTTTGAAGCTCGAAATTCTAAGGAATTTCTCGCTTCTCAAAATTAAAACAAACTTAGTTTACACAGTACTATTACACTGTAACAAAAGTTTCTTTGCATTTTAGATGGGGGAGTTTGAGGGAGAAAAAAGGGTTTCTCTAAAACCCTTTTTTCTCCCTCACTCCTTGTTCGCCGCCGTCGAAGACGGCGGCAGATGGGTTTTTTGAAGCTCGAAATTCTGAGGAATTTCTCGCTTCTAAAATTTGAAAAGCCTTAAATTACAATGTAATATGCAACTGCAAATTAAGTGATTTGTATTATTGTAGTAAAGCATAAAGCCATATTAATGATCTATCATCTGACAGATACTATCGTTGCCCTTTCTACACCACCAGGCTCAGGCGCCATTGCCGTTGTTCGACTTTCGGGTAACAAAGCTTTTGATATTGTACAATCCATTTTTCAGGGGAAGATACTTTCCGAACAAAGTTCTCAAACTTTACACTTTGGAAAAATTATAAATGAGGAAAAAAAAGTATTGGATGAAGTTTTAGTTAGCATTTTTAAAGCACCCAATAGCTATACCAAAGAAAATGTCGCGGAGATTTCTTGCCATGCTTCTTCCTATATTGTACAAGAACTTTTGGCTTTGCTGGTAAAAAAAGGAGCGCGTTTAGCGCGTGCTGGAGAATTTACCCAAAGAGCTTATTTGAATGGGCAATTTGATCTTTCTCAAGCAGAAGCCGTTGCCGATTTAATTGCTTCAGAATCCAAAGGAGCGCACGAACTCGCGATGCAGCAAATGCGTGGTGGGATATCTAAAGAGATCAAACGATTGCGACAAGAATTGATTGATTTTGCAAGCCTAATTGAACTGGAATTAGATTTTGGAGAGGAAGACGTAGAATTTGCCAATCGAGAGGTACTGAGAAATACCGTGCAAGAAATTCAAGATTTTATCGCTTCTTTATTGCAATCTTTCCAACTTGGAAATGCGATCAAAAATGGCGTTAATACTGTTATTGCGGGACGTCCCAATGCTGGAAAATCGACCCTATTAAATGCCTTGCTCGATGAAAACCGTGCCATCGTTTCCGATATTGCAGGTACGACCCGTGACACCATTGAAGAAGTGCTCAATATTAAAGGCATTGCCTTTCGTTTGATCGACACGGCGGGCATCCGTGAGGCCCAAGATCAAATAGAAGCCATCGGTGTGGAAAAGACCATGGAAAAAATACAGCAGTCTGCCATCCTGCTTTATGTTTTTGATGTCATCGAAACACCTCCCGAAGAGGTTGCTAAGGATGTTGTTAAATTACAACAAGAAGGTACAGAATTGCTATTGATTGCTAATAAAATGGACTTGAATCCCTATACGGAATGGGAACACTATGAAGGAGAATTACGAATGTCGAATAAAGAATATCGAATGTCGAAGGAGCAATTTATACCGATTTCTGCAATTAATGATATGAATGTCGAGTATTTGAAGGAAAAACTGCATAAAATTGTCGTCAATCAAGATTTACAATCTAATGTTATTCTTTCCAATACCCGCCACGTAGAAGCCCTGCAAAAAGCCAGTGAAAGTCTAGGTGCTGTTCTTGTAGGCTTAGATACTGGCATCACTTCTGATTTCGTGGCGATGGATATTCGGCAAGCCTTATATTTTTTGGGCGAAATCATTGGAGAAGTAAGTTCAGAGGATTTGTTGGAGAATATTTTTGGGCGGTTTTGTATTGGAAAGTAAGCACTGAATTGCCTTTAAACTACCTCAAGTTCCCGTAACTCAACCTCAAGTTATGTATCTCTACTGGCACCTTTTTCGGATTCCAAAGAAAAACGACGATTTCTTCAGCATCTAATAGTTCTTGCCGATCAAATAAGTGCATCGGGCTACAAAAGTGTCGATTGTCTAAAGAAATGCTTTCATTTCTGGTGCCAAGACGATCACCTTTCCAAAACAACTTCTTAGCATCTTTTCTGATTTCCATAACCAAGAACAACTGGCCCGCCGCGATGTCTTGCTCCGTTTCTATTTCTACTTCACTAAAAAGTACAAAAGAATCGCTGTTTATTTCCGCCAGTATGCTATCTATACTTAAATGAATGCTTTGACTGTAAGCCGCCGTCAGATATTCTATTGTATCACTCTTCTGCTCAATGAGCGTCTCTTCAAAACGTGATGCAGGCAGCCACAAATTGAATTTTCCGTCGTGGAGATAGCGTACATTTCTGAATTTGTTTTGAATGGCGTAGTGCTCAAAATACTTTTCATGACGCCCTTCCCAGCCTGTATAGACTGCATCGGGTGGCTGTTCTTTTAGATGCTTCTCTAATTCTGTTGCTCCCATGAATTTGGACTGTAAGCGTTGTGCTTCTGACACTAAGTAATGTGTACGCCAAGCAAATGGTCCAGTCGCCAAAGCGGGATAAATTTCTCCTTTTCCTTCCACAATATGCAAAGGCGAAAGCGTCAATACTTTTTCGTTTTCAATGAAAGGACGTATTCGTTGACTATCATGATGAAACTGTACGGCTTTCCAATTAGAAATGGGTAAAAAATGTTCTAATCGCCATTGAAAACTCAATTGGACATTGACCAAAAGACTAAAAGCGACAAGCAATACCAAAGCCCAAGTAAACGATAAAGCACGCAATAAATAGACCGCTGCCAACAACAAAAAAGGAACATAGCTAAAAAAATATTGCGGAAAACTGATGACTTTTGAGAAGGCGGGCAGCAATGCACAAACCAGTAATAAAAAATTGAAATAGAAGCCTTTAGCCAATGATCTATTGTTCCATATTGACATCCCAGTGGCGACTAAAAGCAAGAGGGCAAAGTAGTAAGTAAAATATTCATTTCCTGCTCTCGTAATGTTTTTGACGAAAAAAGACCAAAGAGCAGAAAAATCCATGACTTTATTCAAATCCTCAAAGTAGGCCGTATCTACCTCAGTATGATAGGCAACGACATCGAACCAAAATGCGCTAGGATTAGAAAGCCACAGATAGAGCGTAGGAATAGCTGCCAGCGTACCGCCCGCCGTAAAATATAAGAGACTACGAAAGCGTTCAGATAGCTGCTGATAGGAAGTATGGAAAAAGATAAATAGCGCAAAGACAGGAATAAAAAAAACGTAGGAGATACGCGTACCCAAAGCTAAACTCAAACAAAATCCTATCCAGAAAACCGTGCTGCGCTTTAGCAAACAATTATCATTTTTTAAAAAAAGATAGGTAGCCAGTAGTGTAAAAAAGAGTGGAAAACTGTGAGTCCACGATTTCCATGCGGCATAATTGAACAAAGGATTCATATACAGCAAAAGCACTATCGCAGTTGCTAAAAGGTGCATTTTCCACTTTTGTTCTTCCTTGAAAAGGTGTAACACATTGGCGTAAAGTAGCACAGCGATGCCCACAGAAGTTAGCACAGCGAGCATTCTAGCACTCAAAAACAAATGATTTGTACAACTCGCCAAAACTGCATAAACAAAGCTGATGTTAGGAAGTTGGAAATAAGGATAGTCGCTATAGGGAAGCAAACCTTTTTTTGCCAGCAGATAGCCACTTAATAAATATTGATGCTCGTCATGATCGAGGGAAATAATCATGGAGTAGCTGATACCTTGTATCAAAAGAAAGGTAAAGAAAAGTACTAAATAGATCGTCTCGAAGTACTTTTTCAAGAATTGCATAAAAGTTTTAGTCTAAATTTAACAATAAATTAGCCTAAGGCTGATTTGATTATTTCACATTCCTACAAATCAGAAGTTATGATCAAAGATTTATCACTAGCAAAGAACGCTATTTTTCTACTAAGTCTAGCCGTACTGATGACAAATTGTAAAGCCTTAAAAAAAACAACGGATGATGCAGATAAAATGAATGCAGAGAAGGTTCGATTGTCCTTACTCAAAAATCAAGTGCGAGCAGATTGGTTGAACGCCAATGCGAAGATTAGTTTAAACGGCGGTGGTATGGCACAAAGCGCATCGGCAAATATTCGAATGCAAAAAGACAGTTTGATTTGGATGAGCGTAAAAAAACTGGGCTTTGAAATCGCGAGGGCTTTAATTACTAGGGATTCTGTTTATGTACTTGATCGCTTCAATCGGCAGTATATAGCCAACGACCTTGAATTTTTAAGCAAGAGCTACAATTTACCCGCCAATTTGCTTACGCTACAAGCCGTCTTGCTCGGGAATCCCATTTTCCTTACCAATACTCCACTTCAATTGGAGGAGGTGGACAATCAGTATCGTCTATTTCATGAAGGAGCGCGAAAAGGAAGCTACTGGTTGGGACAAGACGACCAACAATTGAATCGCATGAAACTGGAAGATGCAGGCAATAGCCAAAAGCTAGATATTAAGCTAAGCGATTATCGACAACTGCTTGATAATCAGTTTTTTTCTCACCTTCGCCAGATTGAAATAGACAGCAAAGAAACAGGAGCATCTAAAGTAGAACTCGTATTTCAGAAGGTTGAATTGAATGCACCAAAATCTGTTCGCTTTGAGGTGCCGAAAGGTTATAATAAAGTGGAAGATTAAAAGAGGCTTTGGGAGAGAAATTTGAATGATCCATTGATCCTTTTGAGTTCATCTATTTATTTTAAGAACAAACTTACAAATTTTGCTTTTCCTGCCGCCGTATTCATCCAATTCTCCCACGACTCAATCAATTCTTTTTCTTTCATTGCTTTTAGAGCGAGTATGCGATACGCCACCAATTCTTTGGTACTCGCTTCCAGCGACTCGCATTGGGTAAGCAAATCCTGCGCTTTTCCGTCTTCTCCCAGTTTGATAAGGTGGCGAATGATGTCATTTTGTAAAATCGTATCTTTGGGAGTTGACTTTAGGATCGCCACCCTATCCCAATACTCGCTGCGCAGTATAAAATCCCTTTTGGCCAAATCAGTCAACGTCTTCTGCACTTCATCTTTCCGAAAAGATAAATTGAACTGTGTAGAATCTGCTGATAATAGGCTGTCCAATTGCTCTAATACGATTTTCGCCTCTTTCAATTGCTCCATCTTCGCCAAAGTGCGACCCTTCGTGTATTCGGAAAAATAGTAAGATTTACTTTCTTGCGAAATATGAACGAGCATGTTTAGGGCTTCTTCGTAATTGCGGCTTTTAAAAGAAAGAAAAGCTCGATTGAGCCGTGCAAAACTAAAGCTGGGTCGATTTGCGAGCAGCGCATCGTAGGCTTCTATGGCTTTTGCTGGATTATTGACTTTCATTTCACTGTCTGCCAAATGAAGATAGCGTAGCATCGCCAATGCTTGCTGAGCAGAATCTGCCAAAGGCGTGCGAAGTAATTGTACAGCAGAAGAGTAATCTTCTATTTGTGCTGCCGCTGTGCCGAGCAGATAATTTAGACTAGATTTTGGAACATTTCGATTCACTTTGCCTTCCGCTAAAACGGGTACTTGTAGCGGAATACGCACGATACTGTCCTGATCGCCAGGATAGAGTTGATAAAACTGAAAATACTGCGCTTGATCTATGAACTTGTAATGAATAAATTCACCTTCTGCCCAAAGTACCAATTGGGCATTGCAATTCTGCGCCAATTGCAGGACATCTTGCGTGTGCTTTGGGTATTGTTCATCGTCGATTTGCAGACCAGAAATACCTGCACTGATAGAAAGGTTCATACTATCAATGTATTCCTGAAAATGTGCTAAGGCTAACTCGTGAGGATAGGACTTGTCTTGTCTATATTCTGGCAGAAAGGGTAAAATCAGGATATTGAAGTCTGCTTCTTCGACAAAGTTAGGACAGTGCGCTCTTGCTTGCTTAATGACTTTCTCACGCGTGAATTGGTAGGTGAGCAGCGATAACAGCAGAACACCTCCAAGTATCAAACCGTAAACGTAATTCGGTATTTTTAACCACCAAACGCGCTGTCGAACTGGATTTTTCCCATTCAGCAATGCCAAGTAATAGCGCACTTCTTCGTTCACTTCTCCCACTAATTCATCAGATCGCTTTGCCGTGATGATGCCTAATGATCTGCGTCTTTGACTTCGCAGAAACTGCGCTTTGATCTGTATTATTTTATTGTAGAATTGTGTATCCTCTTCCTCCTGATCTTCTAAAAAATTTAATAACAGTTCAATCGCTTCTTTTGTGTTCCCCTGAGAAAGTAGTCGTTCTACCTTTCTTGTTGTTTGGATTTTTTCCATCAACCGCTCGCTTTAAATGTCTTCTTCAAAGAAACTCAAGTATCAGGAAAATGATTATTGTAGCAGTATCCTGTGTCTTGCTCGTAAGTACTCTGCTCTATTCAAACCGCTAAGGCACAAGGAAAGACAAAACTTAATCTATTGATTATCAGTATTCTAAATCAATTTTAAATTTATTACCAAAATAAATACGTACTACTACTTAAATACCTTTGTTCAATTGTTCGAGCTATTCAGACTGTTTACAATCATCAATTATATGATGAGTAAATCAATGTGATAGCGAACACTGACAACTTCAACTTTTTCTGTACTCTTGTTTCTTTATTAATACTAGTGAATCGTGTTTTTGGGCAAAGCGACTTATGTGGAAAGCTTTTTACGTATGACCTTAAAAAGTGTTCTGTGTTGTGTCTGTCAATAAGTGTAGTAAAAGGCTTACTTCAATTTAGTAGGCGCGATGCCACTGAATAGCTTTGGCATACATCATAAAGTCTGAGAGAAGATAACTTGTGACTTGTGGTTCTTTGACAATTTTTGCAAAAGTGAATGTGTAGACTTTTGAAGTTTATGAGCATGTTTGGAGTATTATCTTCCTGTAAACCAATATTTTACGAACCTGACTTTGAAAATGATAGCTCGTAATCCTTAGGCAGACAGGTTTATCCCGACCGTGTCCGCCTTACCGTGTCCGCCTCAGGCGTGAGGCGTGAACCGCAAACTACTGATTTACAGTTCAATCCTGCTCCAAATATGCTCTAAGCAAAAAGGGCTACCTTTCTAAGGTTAGAAATCTGTTTACTTCTGACTGATGAACTATGAATTAAGCGCATGACTTTTAGGTCATGCTCTTGATTAGTATTATAATCTTAGAAGAATAGCCATAAATAAACAGGGCGAACGTAAGAAAATTTTTATAATATGACAGAACCCTTGATTTTGCTGATTTTTTTTGAAAAATCAGCAAAGCATTAGCAAAAAACTAAAAAACGGATCAATTGATTATCAGTCAATTACACATTATTGATTTTTTCTTACGTTCCCCCTGCACAAATAAATGTGACTGCCTAAAAATAGGAACAATACACATTAAAAACATTTGTAATGTTTCAAAATTGTTCGCTTTAGGATTTATTTAACAAAACTTATCATAAGCCATTTTCAAATTGGCTGCAATAACCTGTGCGGAACGGCCTTCAATATGCATACGTTCAATGAAATGCACCAACTCGCCATCTTTGAATAAAGCAATGGAAGGAGAAGACGGCGGGTAAGGCAGCAAATATTCGCGTGCTTTGGCGGTTGCATTTTTATCTACTCCCGCAAATACGGTGTATAAATTATCGGGTGTTTTGTCATTTCCCAAAGACATTTTTGCGGCTGGTCTCGCATTTGCCGCCGCACAGCCACAAA
This sequence comes from Bacteroidota bacterium, assembly GCA_039201015.1. Lineage (GTDB taxonomy): Bacteria > Bacteroidota > Bacteroidia > Chitinophagales > Saprospiraceae > JAAUTG01. The sequence goes on from JBCCRX010000020.1 coordinate 23,265, forward strand.
CAGAATTGACTACCAAAAGTGCAGTTCCTTTTTGCGTTTGCATCATAGTCTCTACTTCCTCTACCGTACTCAATGATTCAAAGCCATGGTCGGTCAAATCTTTTGCCATTGGCATGACAATATCAACTGGATACATAAAACTTTGTTATTTTTGTGAATAATAATGAAAATGAACCACTCCTAGATACTTTTTTTGGAAAATTTTATTTCTGTTCCAAGGACTTTTTGAATTTTTTCTGCGAAAAAATTCTCTTAGGAACGAGGGATGAATAAACTAAGGTTCTTGACAAGATATTTTTGTGCTAATGGAGGCAGAAAAATCGCAATCCGCCCTAGGCGGACATAAGACTTTTTCTAACGAAAAGTAGCGCAAAAAGATGAAGTCAAGAATCTGAGGTTATTTGTGCGTCGTTCCTTATTACAAATATAGATTAAAAAGTATATAGGAATGAATAAAAATGAACGTTTCAGTCTAATTTCAATTGACTTATAGAAATACAGTTTGCAGCTACGAAAGTTTTAAAAATCAAATTGAATTCCTTGCGCTAGTGGAACAGTCGTGCTGTAATTGATCGTATTGGTTTGTCGGCGCATATAAGCTTTCCAAGCATCCGAACCACTTTCGCGACCACCACCCGTTTCTTTTTCTCCACCGAATGCACCTCCAATTTCTGCCCCACTTGTCCCAATATTGACATTTGCAATGCCACAATCGGAGCCTTGCGCGGATAAAAATTGTTCCGCTTCTCTCAGGTTTAGAGTCATGATGGCAGAAGAAAGTCCTTGTGGCACCCCATTTTGCAGCGCAATTGCCGCTTCTAAATCTTTGTATTTCATCAGATACAAAATCGGCGCGAAAGTTTCTTCTTGCACCATCGGATTATCCGAAGCTACTTCCGCAATGCACGGACGAACATAGCAGCCACTTTCGTAATCCTTCCCTTCTAAAACACCGCCAGTCACAATAAATTCACCGCCAGCCGCTTTTACTTTTTCGATTGCCTTTAGATAGGTATTCACCGCATCTTTATCTATCAACGGACCGACGTGATTGTTCTGATTCAAAGGATTGCCGATGCGCAACTGTCCGTAAGCACTTATCAGATTATCGCGTACTTTGTCGTAAATTGATTCATGGATAATCAAGCGACGCGTACTTGTACAACGCTGCCCGCAAGTTCCGACTGCTCCGAATACTGCACCCGTCAGGACGACATCCATATCCGCACTTGGCGTGATAATAATCGCATTATTGCCACCCAATTCCAATAGCGTTTTCCCCAATCTTGCTGCCACTGTTTGCCCTACGATTTTGCCCATTCGGGAGCTACCCGTCGCAGAAACCAAAGGAATCCGCTGATCGGTCGTCATCATCTCCCCTACTCTACTGTCGCCATTGATGATACAGCTTACGCCTTCTGGTACGTCATTAGCCTCCAAAACATTTCTCAGTATATTTTGACAAGCCACACTGCAAAGCGGCGTTTTTTCAGAAGCTTTCCAGACGACCACATCTCCACAAATCATCGCAATCATTGCATTCCAAGACCAGACCGCCACTGGAAAATTGAAAGCACTGATGACGCCCACAATGCCCAATGGATGCCACTGCTCGTACATGCGGTGGCTTGGACGTTCGGAGTGCATACTCAATCCGTATAATTGTCGAGAAAGCCCTACCGCAAAGTCGCAGATGTCAATCATCTCTTGCACTTCGCCCCAGCCTTCTTGCAGACTTTTCCCCATTTCATAGCTCACCAGTCTTCCCAAAGCATCTTTATTTTGCCGCAGTGCCTCGCCATACTGTCGCACCACTTCTCCACGCTGCGGTGCGGGCAGTTGTCGCCACTCCAAAAAAGCTTTTTGTGCTTGCTGAATGACTTGCTCGTATTCTTCGGCAGTCGTCGCGCTAACTTTAGCAATCAATTCACCATTCACGGGTGAGTAAGATTCGATGTAATCGCCTGAATTCATGGATTGTAGTCCTGTACTCGTACCCGCATTTTCTGCTTGTAATTCTAGGCTAGAAAGGAAATCTGTATTCATATCGATGTGGTTTTATTTGCGGCGCAAAAGTAGAAAAATATAGTAGGAAAAGGTGCTTAGCATTACGCTAAATCAAGCAAAAGTGCTTTTGATTTGTTATATTTGAAATTAAAATAGATATACAATGGTCAATAGACCTTTTGAGCAATGGCTTTTTGAAGACGTAGAAATAGAATTCGGTCTTGAAAGAATAAAAAAGCTGCCAGAACTTGAGGAGTGGATTAAGACAGAAAACCTGATTGAGTTTCCTCAAGAAATAGAAAAGCTAAGAGTTTCTCTTGCAGAAAATATAGATACATGGAATAAAAGTGACCTACAAACGCTGTTTGTACAACCTCTGCTTAGCAAATTCGATTTTAATCATCCTCCTGAATATAGAATATTTGTGCAGAGAAAAATAGAGCTACAAAGACCTGCGGCAAGCAGCTTTGGGAAAATAGAATGGATGATCGCAACTGGAAAACAGCGTCCTAGAAAGCCCTTTCTATTCTTTCAAAAAAGTCAAGCAGAAAGTAGAGCGGAAAGAGATGTGCTGGGTCAATTACTTCTTTCAATGGTAGATGCTCAATCAAAGAACGAAGATGCAGATCGTCCTTTATACGCTTGCTACACGATAGGACGTTTCTGGTTTTTTGTTTTGCTGACAGGAAAAAAATATGGTGTGAGCAGGGCTTTTGATGCTTCCCAAAAAGATGACATGGGCGCTATGTTCAAAATACTAAAAAGAGTGGAGCAGCACATCCACAAAGTTCTAAATGTGGAAGCAGAAGTGACACTGGCTTAGCATTTGTTTGTTTTTCTATCCCAAAGACTAAACGAGGAAAAAGTATTGCATTTACGTTCCTTTATGATAGCCAAACAACCACTGCCGATTTCCTAGACGGCTCACTTCTTGTTCCGTTTCTTCGTCCCTCACTTGAGAGAAATTTAGAAAAGCCACCAACACTACTCCGCCAAAAATATTGCCTAAAACGACGGTGAAGAAGAAGCGAGCACATTCCAAAAGGCTCGCCATGCCATTGAAGTAGTAGAACAACACTTCACAAGCCCCTACGATACAATGAAATAGATCGCCCGAAGGAATCAAAAACATCAAAGTAAATACAATGAAAAGCCTAGAAATTGCTTCTCTGACTGCATGCACCAACCAGACCATAGAAGCAACGATAAAGCCCGCCAGAACGCTTTTCCAGAATAGCGTAGCAAATGGTTTCACCTCAATCGCATGCTTACCGAAATAGAGGGCTTTTTCAATTGCCTTTTCTTCCAAAATACCCGTATTGGCGAGCAGATAAGCGAAACAACCCGCGCCAATTAAATTAGCAGTCAAAGAAACACCCCAAACCCTCAATAGCTCGGGAATGCTGCTAATTCGAGTCAGGACGAGCGTAACGGGAGTGAGTGTATTTTCGGTGAAAAGTTGATAACGTCCTAGCACAATCAACACAAAGCCAAGTGGATATAAAATATTGCCTACCAAATCAGAAGTATCTTCACTGATCTGAGCAGAAATGGTCGCTCTAGCAAAAAATGCCAATCCGATAGAAAGCCCCGCCGCAATGCCACTAACGAATAGCTGTCGATTTAAACGCTCGACTTCTTCTTTGGCAGTAGCAACTACTCGCTTAAAAATTTCATCCGAAGAAAAAATATCTCTTACCGCTTCCCCACCCGCTGGTGCACCACTTTTGGAAGTATCCATCTGCTTTTCTGTTGACTTTTTGGTAGAATGGTCTATGTCATTCATTTGAAGTGTAAGTAAAATTAAGTTTGTTTAAAAAGATTGAAAGTATAAGTGAAAATGTATGCCCCGTGTTCTGTATTTGATGAAGGATAAAGTTCTTTTTTGTAAGATTAGATTTTTTCTACGCAAAAATCTAATTGGTTCTATATGATTTTATTTGGTCAGCATTACTTGAGGAACGACGCACAAAGAACCTCAGTTTATTCATCCCTCGTTCCTTAGGAAGAATTTTATTCTGCAAAACACAAAATCCACCATTTTCTGTGATTTTTTTGAAATTACAAACTACTCAAATTCAATCTGGTATATATGAATTTATTTAGATGTAAAATATGTGCTACTATTTGCAACATTAGTGCTACTGTATAGTGTTCAATTTACTTATTATTGAAGTAAAATAAAAAGAATCATGAATATGCTCAGCTGACTTTTTGAAACCACAAGTGAAAACAAACCTTATGACCACTCATCAAACTTTAGTTGTAGGAAGAAGCCTTTCCTGCGTAGAGGCGATTCAGCAGTTGCTAAGTTCCTTCACTCAAATTATTCCAGTGTCGCGTTTGGCAGACTTGGAAGAAAATAAACTCAAGTCCACTTCTTTGGTGATACTCCTACATGATTTACCAGAGGAAAATGGCATTGCTCGGCTTAAAACTTTAAAAACTATTTTTCCTAAATCCCACGCTGTACTTGTCGGGATGGAGATTGCTAGCGAAGATGTTATTCAAGCTTTCCGCTTGGGCGCAAAAGATGTTTGTACCTTAGATGATAAGATAGACTTTATCAATCGCCTTAAGTTAATCATTCAGCAAACTAAATCCATATTCAAGCCCAAACGCATTCAATCTGTAATCAATTCCATACTTTTTCCAGAGGATTTTTTAGGTATCGTAGCAGATGCTACTCCTTTCTCCTCTGCTCCCTTCCATCATTTTCCTTCCGCTGACTTGTGCGTTCAAGTTTTTGGATCTTTTAAAGTTTTCATCAACGGAGCAACCATTAGTCATCCTTTACCAAATAAAGCAAGGGCATTATTGCTGTATCTTTTACTACACAAGAAAGTGCCGAGAAAGCGACTTTTACAGTTATTTTGGCGAGGACAAATAGAGGAATATGCACGCAATAGTTTGAATGTTACACTCTATACCATCCGAAAGTGGTTTGAATCCGTGGATGCCGAAACACAATACATCATCTGTAGGAATGACTACTGTGAGATCAATCAAAATCTGCGTATTGAAACCGACCATCAACAGTTTTCTACTGCTTATCAAAAAGCAAGAATAGTAGAGCGAGAACAAGACAAACTAGCGACTTTGAATGCTTATTTCAAAGCCTATGCCAACTACAGAGGCGACTTTGCCGAAAATATTTCTAAAGATGATTGGGTAGAGTCGGAGCGAGATTCTTTGAGAGAAAATTTCTTACAAATCCTAAGTCGTTGTTGCCAATTGTTCTTAGAAGAAGAACGCTATACGATCGTTATGAACATTGCAAAAAAGATGCTCAAAATAGACAATTGTTTAGAAAATGTGCATCGTGACCTCATGTTCGTGTATTGGAAAACGGGAAATCGTCAGCGTGCCATTCGGCAGTTCAATACTTGCAAAACCATCCTAAAGCAAGAATTAAACATTGAGCCTTCTCAAAAGACAATAATGCTATTGAAGAAGATTACTGGATAAGGACGGTTCAAAAAAAGAAGTTATCTATGTCAACTTAGATGATTGAAAAACAAAAGATGCGATCCACTGTTATGCCCCAAAAGATGTCCATTCTATGAAGATTAGTATTTTTTGGTTTAGGAGAGATTTGCGCTTACATGACAATGCGGGTTTGTATCATGCGCTGAAAGGAGAGCATCCTGTACTGCCACTCTTTATTTTCGATCGTTACATTTTGGATGAATTACCTGCGAAAGATAGCAGAGTGGCGTTTATTCATGGGGTATTACAAGAAATGAAAACGCAATTGGAAGAAAAAGGTAGTAGCATGGAAGTTCGCTACGGAAAACCAATAGAAATATGGAAAGCGCTAATTGAGGAATACGAGATTGCTGCCGTTTATACCAATCGCGATTACGAACCTTATGCAAAAACACGTGATGGAAATGTTGAAAAGCTCCTAGCCGAAAAAAGTATTGACTTTCATACGTTTAAAGATCACGTCCTCTTTGAGCGGGAAGAAGTCGTTAAAAAAGATGGCGATCCTTACACTGTTTTCACGCCTTACAGCAAAGTCTGGAAAAAAAAGATGGAAAGTGAAATGGAGCAGGATGAAAATGGCAATGTAATTTCTGATTACTTTAAATCGTATCCAAGTGAAGAACATGACGATAACTTCTACGAGAGCCAACCTAAGGAAATACCTAGTTTAGAAGAAATGGGCTTCGAGGCCACCGAAATCGCCATTCCAGATAAAAGTGTGAAGCAAAAAATCATCAAAAACTATGATGAAACCCGCAATTTCCCTGCCATCAATGGTACATCGCGTTTAGGAATCCATTTTCGATTTGGAACAATTAGTATTCGAGAAAAGGCGCGAAAAGCAAGGGCTTTGAATGCGACTTTTTTGAACGAATTAATTTGGAGGGATTTCTACTCCATGATTTTGTATCACTATCCTAAGGTAGTAGATCAGGCTTTCCGAGAAAAATACGACCGTATTCCGTGGCGAAACGATAAAGCAGATTTTGAGAAATGGTGTATTGGCAAAACGGGCTATCCCATCGTGGATGCAGGCATGCGCGAACTCAACGCAACGGGCTACATGCACAATCGTGTACGTATGATTACGGCTAGTTTTCTGACCAAACATTTGTTGATCGATTGGCGTTGGGGAGAAGCTTACTTTGCGGAAAAGTTATTGGATTATGACTTAGCAAGCAATAATGGCGGCTGGCAATGGGCAGCGGGCAGCGGAACGGACGCTGCACCTTACTTTCGTATTTTCAACCCAACTTCTCAGCAACAAAAATTTGATAAAGATTTCAAATATATCAAAAAATGGGTGAGCGAATATGGAACGGATGATTATCCCGAACCCATGGTCGATCACAAAGCCGCCAGAGAGCGTTGTTTGAAGACTTATAAGGAAGCTTTAGGGTAATTTTTTTCTGTATTCCAATAGCTAAGTTTAACGTTATAAGTACTTGCACCTATTTGTTTAAGCTGTTTATTTGGTTCTTTGAAAATTTTTGTGATCTAGCTGTACGATTTCAGGCAATAACATGTTCTTTTTGTCTTAGCACAAAAAGAACCAAAAAAGCCAAGACTGAATTTCTTTTTTTGCGTTGCAAAAGCACCAAAAAGACTAAACAAA
>JBCCRX010000021.1:0-29806 GCA_039201015.1 Bacteroidota bacterium
AAAACAAGTAGTACATAAATTATTGATTATGAAACACATAGCTATATAAATTGCACACAGATTTTTTCGCAGAAAAAATACTACTCTTTGTGTCCTTTTGTCCCTTTGTGGTTCATATATAGGTTTTGTTTTGCAGCTTGCAGCTATGTGCTCTCAGATGTTCTTAAGTGTTTCAAAAAAACTTGAGCTGTTTAAAACCGCGAACTAGCATTTTATAAAAAACCACTCCTTTAACTTGAAATTCAAAATACTACTATGGCACTGAAATGTGGAATTGTCGGCTTACCCAATGTAGGAAAATCCACGCTTTTTAATGCGTTAACTTCTGCTAAAGCACTAGCAGCGAACTATCCCTTCGCCACAAAAGACCCCAATGTTGGTGTCATCACTGTTCCCGATAAACGCTTAGATAAATTGGCGGAACTGGTGAATCCAAAAAAGATTTTACCAACGACCATTGAGATTGTGGACATTGCGGGTCTGATAAAAGGGGCGAGTCAAGGAGAAGGTTTGGGGAATCAATTCCTCGCTAATATTCGAGAAGTAGATGCCATCGTACACGTCGTGCGTTGCTTCGAGGACGGCAATGTCGTGCATGTGGACGGCAATGTTGACCCAGTGCGCGACAAAGAAGTGATAGATACCGAATTGTTGCTAAAAGATTTGGAGACGGTAGAAAAGCGCATGGAAAAATACAAAAAGCAAGCCAAAAGTGGGAAGAAAGAAGATCAAAAAATGCTGCTGGTATGCGAAAAAATCAAATCGCATCTGGAGCAAATGAATCCCGCGCGTTCGCTAGCCTTGGAAGGAGAAGCCGATGATTTGTTGAAAGATTTTTATCTCTTGACCGCCAAACCAATTCTCTATGTCTGCAATGTGGACGAAGATTCGGTACAAACGGGCAATGCACACACCGAAAAATTCAAGGCGGCAGTAGCTGACGAAAAGGCAGAAGTCATTTACATCAGTGCGGGCATAGAAGCGGATATTGCACAACTAGATACCATAGAAGAACGTTTGGAGTTCCTAGAAGAAATGGGCTTATCAGAGCCTGGTGTGAACAGATTGATTCGAGCATGCTACCAATTGCTGAACTTGATTACCTACTTTACGGCGGGCGAAAAAGAAGTACGCGCATGGACGATTCGAGAAGGCTGGAAAGCACCACAAGCTGCAGGCGTTATTCACACGGATTTTGAAAAAGGTTTTATCCGAGCAGAAGTTATCAAATACAACGAATACGTAGCTCTGGGGTCAGAACAAGCTGTGAAAGAAGCGGGCAAAATGGGCGTGGAAGGCAAAGAATACGTTGTAGAGGACGGAGATGTGATGCACTTTCGCTTTAATGTCTAGTAGGATTTGATGTAGGTATAGCTTCAGAATTTCAAAAACGGACTATTTTCATGCTCTGAACCCATTTGAACCGCATATTGTTGGCTAAAATAAGAGAGAACAGCTACAATGGCAGCAGAAATCGTTACTATTTCTTTTTTTGAATACAAAGGCTTCACCAACAAATGGTGGGCGTTCAAACAAATGCAGATTGCCTATGACAGTCTAGCAGGCACAAAAGGCATGAAATTTCATAAAATGCTGGGCAGTGGTGGAAAAAGAGGCTTCAGTATTTTCCCCAATTTTGGCGTTTATGGTTTTTTATCGGTTTGGGAGAAAGAACAAAACGCCACGGATTTCTTCTCTACGCATCCAAGTCATCAAGCTTTTTTGGAACATGCCAAACAACATTGGACGATCTACTTGAAAACCAACAAAGTACATGGTTCTTGGGAAGGAGCGTCGCCTTTTCAAACGACTATTTCAGCTCAGAAAAACACCTTAATTGGTGTGCTTACCCGTGCGACTATCTACACCAAACATTTGATACATTTCTGGAAATTTGTTCCGCCCGTGAGTGCTTCTGTTCACGATAAAAAAGGTTTATTATTTTCCATTGGTATTGGTGAATTGCCGCTCGTACAGCAAGCTACTTTTAGTCTTTGGGAAAGCAGTGAACTTATGATGGCTTATGCCTACAAAAGTCGCTATCATAGAGAAGTTGTTCAGAAAACACGCGAGTTGGGCTGGTACAAAGAAGAGTTATTCGCAAGATTTCATCCTTACAAAACAGTAGGAAGCTGGCAAGGTATTCCTGATTTGCAAACCTATTTTTGAATCGTTCTTTAAATATATGCATATTAAAAGATAGGCAGGAAAGAATGCTAAATGATACTCCATTTGGGATAAAAGAAGTACGTTTTCTTTTTTTTGTGCCACTTATTCCTCGCTCAACGTCCTGGAAGGATCCGTTTTTAACACATTAAAAAGGCGACCAGCAATAACTGCACCTACTACCAACAACATTGCACTAGCAGCAAGAAAAGTCGTTTGTGGATTGACGCCTACATGCAATTCGTAAATACCATCTAAAGCCATTTTGGAAACATACATTCCGATTGCTCCTCCGATAACCAAATTCAAGGCAACAAGGAGGAAAAACCGATTGCCTAACAGATAAGCAATATGCGATGCGCGCGCCCCTAATATTCTGCGTATTGTAATTTCCTTCAAGCGTTTGAGAATATCCATAGAGAGCAGTGCTACAAAACCAGCTATCATCAAAAGAACAGACATGATTGAAGTAGCGAAAGTCATTTTCTTAACGTTGTTCGTGATTTTTACCCCATAGACCGCAAAGTCGTATTGATAGCTGGATTCAAAGGGTTCGTAAGGAAATTGTTCCTTCCATTTTTCTTCTAAGTAATCGCGCGTAGCTAGCATATTTTCAGGATTCGTTTTCACCAATAAATGATTGAAGCGATCTGGCTTTTCTAAATCTATGACGAGTGGATAGACAGGATTGAAAAAGCCATTTTTTAAGAAGTCATTGACCACTCCGACAATTGTGAAACGCATCGTATCATACAGTTCAATTTGCTGACCAATCGGATTTTCATTTGGAAAGTAATTTGAAGCAAATTGCTCATTCACCAAAATGATTTTTTCATAATCACTCATCAAATTATAGTCGAATGATCGTCCACTGTGCAATCCAATTTCCATTAACTCCAGATAAGCTTTTCCTACTCGCAGTAAATCCGTCTCTTGCTTTTCTCCACGCAAATTAAATTCTACTCTAGGCGTATTGCCACCGCCCATCAGTGATTGTGTACCCGCTACCATTTTAACACTAGGAGACTGCTGAGCAATTTGTTGCATCGCTGCGAAACTTTGCTCGCTGGAAGTAAAGATAGATTGAATACCATCTTTTTGAAAACCCAAATCTGTTTCTTCTTGATATTTCGCATTTTGAGCAAAAGTAATTGCGGTGACTAGCCCCATCATAGCAGTAGCTACTTGAAGCCCCAAGAGCAATCTGGAAAATAAGTTGCTACCCGAAAATTTGACTTTGCCTCTAAAGATTTGAGTAGGCGAAAAAGCACTAATGTACAAAGCAGGATAAGCAGCAGCTAAAAAGGTCGTCAACAGGAGCATTCCAGTAAGAAAAGCAATCAAGGGTATGTTGTTCCAAAAAATCAAATGGAGGTCGAGTTCACGCCACATTTGATTGTAATAAGGTAAGACCATTTTCAGTAATAATAAGCCAATCCCGATACTGGCCAGGCTCATAATAAAGCCTTCTACTAGCAACTGAACAATCAACTGTTGCCGACTACTTCCCATGACTTTACGAACACCGATCTCTTTCAGACGCTTTCCAGCCAGACTAATCATCATGCTGGTAAAATTAAAACAGGCCGTCAGCAAGAGCGTTATTCCCATGAGGATAGTTCCCCAAATCATGGCATCATTCAGATTGGGGCGCATCATATTCCATCGAAGTTCGGTGGCGTAGGAAGCCATATTGCTCAAAGAAAGTAAATCGAATCGCTCTGCTTTCCAGTCTTGATTGGCTTGATTTTGTACCGCTAGATAGGATTGCAATTGTTCATTGACCGCATTGGGAGAGGCAGATTCCTCTAAGACGAGAAAAGTGCCATCCACTAAATTGTTCCAGTTTTGAATATCAGTTCGTTTTCCATCCAAATTGAATTGATTGCTGATGTTTGTAACGAACTCCAAATAAATACTAGAATTGAGTGGTGAATTTTGAAGTACGCCCGTGACGGTCAATTCTCTTTGATAGGCGGTTTCTGGATAAAAGACTAGAGTTTGTCCGATCGGATTGGATGATCCAAAGTACTTACTTGCCAGTCTTTCCGTAATCAATAAACTATTGGGGTTAGACAAATCTCCTTCCCCTAATACCAATGGAAAATTAAACCACTTCAGGAAGTTATCTTCTGTGAAAATGACACCTTCAAGATAGCTTTCTTCACCATTTGTTACTAAAACGCCATCGCCATCCATAATAATACTTTCGGCAACACCTACTATTTCCTTACTCACTCCAGCCATCGGCAACGGACTTACTGCATATTCTTGATGATTACTTTGCTTTGTTGTTATCACTTTATAAATGCGATCCGACTCCTGATGAAAACGATCAAAGTCATAATCGAATTTCCAAGTCAGATAAGCCAAAAGACAAGTGCCAATGCCTGCCCCTAAACCCAACAGATTGATAAGAACATGCGATTTGTGTTTCCAGAGATGGCGAAAGCTGATTTTGATGTAGTTTTTGAACATGACGTTTTTATTACCACCCAATGCTAAGTTCGTGCCAAATTGAATAACTGACTATATTGCTACAAAAGCTAAGCTGTATAGAACAGAAGTGTTCATTTATAGACAATAAGCTGTTCAGAATTAGACAGTAGCGCGTAATCTGGACTATCCTTCTAAAGTTGTAATGCTCTAAGCGTATGACCTAAAAGTCATGCTCTTAGTTCCTGAAAGTTATGGGCTCTACTTCGAGCTGAAATCCTTTAACTCATAAGGTGGACACAATGAAGCAGATAAGTCCTACGGTGCTGTTGTTTCAGCGTTTTTGTAGCCTTATCAATTTAGCACTACCGAATAAACTTATTCATACTGATTAAATAGAGCTCTATTCATCCAACTGTCAAAATCCTGTTAAGGCTCGCCTTTCTTTTTCCGATTCCTTATATTCGTATTTTAAAATTCACAAGGCTCATCGGGGAATTTTGTAGAGAGAGAAAATTATGTAATTTTTTCTCTCCACAAACCTCTCTTCAGTGAGAAATAAAAAAGTACTTTCTTTGTTTTTCATAAAAAAAGGGAATTTGTAATAAATAAGATACCCAATTTTTTGGGAATTATTGCGAACGAATACAAGGCGCGAAGAAGGAGCATAGCCTTCGCTACACGACTGATGAGCAACGCAGTAGTCGTTTGTGAGAAAATCAAAAACGGGTAGATTGTATTTTACAACTTCCCTAACCGAAGACCCATTTACAAATACTTGAGCAAGTCGAAATATCAAGTTGGCTCTAGTATTCTTGAATTGCCATAACCAAATAAGCGCATTAACGGATAAACATTTTTAAAACAACAATCAAAACATGAAACATTATCTTTCATTAGTACTACTATTATTTGCGCTGACTGTTTTCAGTACGGAAGCACAAGCACAACGAAAAAAGAAAAAAGACGCTCCCAAAGTAGAACAAGCAGAGCAGGAGAAAGCAGAAAAGGTCAACTACGGCGCTTTCAAGCTCCGCAATGTTGGGCCAGCCTTTACCTCGGGACGCATCGCAGACATTGCTATTCATCCCGAAGATGACAATGTGTGGTATGTAGCCGTCGGTTCAGGTGGCGTTTGGAAAACGGCTAATGCGGGTGTAACCTGGAAGCCTTTATTTGATAAGCAATCGGTCTATTCTATCGGCTGCATCACGATTGATCCGAACAATCCGAACATCATTTGGGTCGGAACGGGTGAAAATGTCGGTGGTCGTCACGTCGGTTTTGGTGATGGTGTCTATAAAAGTATGGACGGCGGAAAAAGCTGGAAAAATATGGGCTTGAAAAAGTCTGAGCATTTATCAAAAATCATTGTGCATCCAGAAAATTCCAATGTAGTTTGGGTAGCATCGCAAGGGCCACTTTGGAATAAAGGTGGGGAGCGTGGTCTATACAAAAGCGTCGATGGCGGTGAAAACTGGACAAAAAGCCTCGGTAACGAAGAATGGACGGGCGTAACCGATATTGCCCTTGACCCACGCGATCCAGAGCGTATCTATGCCGTGACTTGGGATAGACACCGAACCGTGGCAGCCTACATGGGTGGCGGGCCAGGTACAGGAATTCATCGCTCTGATGACGGCGGCGAAACTTGGACAAAATTAAAAAAAGGCATTCCTTCTTCTAATTTAGGGAAAATCGGGATCGCCTTGAATCCACACGATCCAGATGTGATCTACGCAGCGATTGAATTAGATAGAAGAAAAGGAGGCGTTTATAAATCCACTGACCGTGGGGCTTCTTGGAGCAAGCAATCCGATGCCATTTCAGGTGGAACAGGGCCACACTATTACCAAGAATTATATACTTCTCCGCATCATCCCGAACGCTTATACCTAATGAACGTCAGCATTTTAATGTCGGATGATGGTGGTAAAAATTTCAAGCCGTTCACTCGTATCACGCACTCTGATAATCATGCTATTGCCTTCCGTGCCGATGATCCAGATTACGTGCTAGTAGGAACAGATGGTGGTTTATACGAGAGCTTCGACGGCGGCTCAAATTGGCGATTCATAGACAACATGCCGATCACACAGTATTATAAAGTAGCTGTGGATGATCGCGAACCTTTCTACCATATTTTTGGTGGCACGCAGGACAACGGCTCGCACGGTGGGCCTTCCAGAACTGATAATTGGCACGGTATTCGCAACGCAGATTGGTACAAAACCTTGGGTGGCGACGGGCACCAATCTGCAACCGAACCAGGCAATCCAGATATCATCTATGCCGAATCACAGCAAGGTTATTTGAGTCGTGTTGATCAGATTACAGGAGAATCTGTATTCATTCAGCCGCAAGCAGGGGAAGGCGAAGATTACGAACGCTACAATTGGGATGCGCCCATTTTGGTGAGTCCACATTCTCCCAAGCGTCTGTATTTTGCTTCGCAGCGCGTTTGGCGTTCAGACAATCGCGGCGACAGTTGGACGGACATTTCGGGCGATTTAACGCGCAACGAAGAACGCGTAAAGCTACCCATCATGGGTAAAGTACAGAGCTACGACAATCCTTGGGATGTCTATGCGATGTCGAATTACAACAGCATCACTTCTCTTTCTGAATCGCCTGTGCAAGAAGGTTTGATTTATGCAGGAACGGACGACGGTATCATTCAAGTGACCGAAAATGGTGGTGAAACTTGGACAAAAATCATGGCAAAGCAATTGCCTAACTTGCCCGAACGTGCTTTCATCAACGATATAAAAGCTGATTTACACGATGCCAATACCGTCTATGTCGCTTTGGACAATCACAAAGAAGGCGATTATAAATCTTATCTTTACAAAAGTACCGATAAGGGCAAAACCTGGACTTCGATTGCGGGCGACTTGCCAGAAAAACACCTCGTTTGGCGAATTGTACAAGATCACGTGAAGCCAGAGTTGATGTTTTTAGCGACAGAATTTGGAATTTATTTCACCTTGGATGCGGGCAAAGCATGGAATAAACTCAGCGGTGCACCAACGATTTCCTTCCGTGATTTGGTGATCCAAAAACGTGAAAACGACTTGGTGGGTGCTTCTTTCGGTCGCTCGTTCTTTGTCTTGGATGATTACAGTCCACTGCGCGAAGTGAACGACGAAGTCTTGGCAAAAGAAGGGGCATTATTTCCAGTGAAAGATGCGCTTTGGTATCAGCCAAAATCTATTGTGAGTGCGCAAGGCAATGCAAAATACGTCGCCGAAAACCCAGCTTTTGGAGCAGTATTTACTTATTATTTATCTGAAAAGTATGCTTCTGCTAAGTCGGAACGGAAAAAGAAAGAAAAAGAATTAGCGAAAGAAGGCAAGGATATTCCATTTGCAGGTTGGGACGCATTGGCAGCAGAAAGTGCGGACGAAGGCACAAAGATCTGGTTGACCGTGAAAGACAGCGAAGGCAATGTTGTGCGTAGAATAGCGGGCAAAACAGGTAAAGGATTTCATAGAGTATCTTGGGATTTAATGCGTGCTTCTCAACGTCCGATCAAGCCAGGACAAAAGCAGACTAGAAGTTGGTGGGAGCGCGGTTTCATGTCGATGCCTGGCGACTATACCGTGACGCTTTCTAAGCAGGAAAAAGGTAAGGTCACTGATTTGTCCGAACCTGTTGAATTTAAAGTGACGCCACTACGAGATGGGGCATTGGAGGGCGCATCAAAAGGAGAATTTATTGCCTTCATTGAGGATTTAGAAAAAACGCAAGGGCAACTTTCTGCGGCTAACTATCTATTAGAAGAGAGTATGAATAAAGTCGATGCGATGCAAACTGCCTTGACGCGTACCAATACGGATATGGGCGGGCTTTACGAGGAATTATACGCTGCAAAAGGAAAGCTGATGGACATCAAAACGATGATGGAAGGCAACGCGGCGAAGAATGAAATCGGAGAAAAAAATGCACCCGACGTCAGTAGTCGTTTCTTTACTGCTTATCGCGGTGCAACTTCCACTTACGGCCCGACGCCGATGCACAAAGAAAGCCTAGCTTTGGCACAAAAGCAGTTGAAAATGCTGATGAATAAACTGCAAACAATCAGCGAAGAGCATTTACCCAAAATGGAGAAAAGGCTGTCAGATGCTGGCGCGCCTTGGATAGAAGGGCAGGCGATTCCTAGGGATTAAAATCCTTGAAAAAGATTAGACGGCTATGATTCTAAAGTTGTAAAATTTGATTCCTGATGACGGGCAACTTCAAGCCCCGCCTGCTCCGCGATCGGGCAGGTTGCCTGTCATCTAAAACGCTACAAATGACCGTTACTTGCCTGATCGCGTAGCAGGCGGGTTTTGGAAACCTGTCTGCCACAGGCTGATGACCGTCATTGGGCTTACAATTATTCTATTTACAACCTTAGAAGGGTAGTCACCCCGTGAATTTCACGCTTGATATTCAGGCAGTTAATAGCCGAGCAAATCTATTTTTATTAGAGCGTGTTTAGAGCACTCCAGCGGAACAATTCAAAATAGAGTTCAGCTTTGCTCCGAACGCGCTCTTTGCTTTCCATTCCTCCAATCCTTCCGTTACATTTCTGTAAAAGTGCGCTGCAAATCCTCGCTTTCATTTGCTTTACTAAAGCGCATACTTTTTCTTTGTATATCGAATAATTTAGACTAAATAAAGATAGTGGTATATTTGCACGGCTGCAAAGTTATGCGAAGAATCACTAATCATTGAAGCAATCGTGACGGAACTAAATCTTTTAAATGGATACTTGTTTTCATTGGCTTATCCGTCCTCAAGGATCATATAGTAAACAAATAAACATCATAAACAACTTCAACAAAAATTCTTGCGATTGCTTTACAAACAACACTTAATTATGAAATATAAATTTTTGATCATAGTATTCCTTTTGCCCGTATTTTTAATGGCGCAAAGTGAAAATGAATTTTTGGGTAGAGATTTTTGGAAAAGCAATCCAGACGTGGCGGCGATAAAAGCAAAGATCGAGGCAGGCAATGATCCAGTCGAATTGAACGATTACTTTTTTGATGCGACTACTTACGCCATATTGGAAAACGTTTCCATGGAGACTATGAAGTATTTGCTCTCTCTGGAAGGCAATGAAATAGATAAAAATACCCACGACGGCAGGAATTACTTGCTTTGGGCAGCTTACAAGGGTAATATTGAACTGATGAAGTACTTGATCGAAAAGGGTTCAGATGTGAACTTAGTGGACGATCACGGCTACAATTTAATTTGCTTCGCAGCAGTGGGCGGTCAGCAAGATTTGGCTCTGTATGACTTGATTTTAGCCAATGGCATAGACGTCAAATCTACTAATCGCTCGGGTGCAAATGCGCTCTTGCTGTTGGCGGCAACCATCAAAGACAAAGCGGTGATTGATTACTTTACTGGCAAAGGTTTGAGCATACACGATACGGACGAAGACGGCAATGGGATGTTCAATTACGCGGCGGGAAGAGGAAACATAGACTTGATGAAACAACTGATCGAAATGGATGTTGAACACCAATCTTTGAACAAGAAAGGAGAAAATGCAATCCTTTTAGCAAGCCAAGGCGCAAGACGATTTTCCAACCCACTCGAAACTTTCGAGTTCCTTGCTGATCTTGGTATGGAAGTGGATATCGTGAGTTGGGAAGGCAAAACACCTCTGCATAATCTTGCTTACAGCACAAAAGATATGGCGGTCATTGACTACTTTATTGAAAAAGGGGTCAACGTCAATCAAGTTGATCAAGACGGTAATACTGCTTTTTTAAATGCAGCTCGAGGAAATAACAGTGCGCTGGCAGAGAAGCTAATTGGGGAGGTAAAAGACATCAACTACACCAATCACGAAGGTAGAACTGCGCTGCACTATGCGGTGATGCGTAACTCGGAGGCATTGTTCGATATGCTAGTAGAGAAAGATGCCGATGTGAAAATAGAAGATCAAGCGGGCAACAACCTTTGGTATCATATCTTCAAAGCCTATCGTTCCAACAATAGTGCTGCTTTTGATAAATTTGCTGCTGCCGCGAAAGCGCATCAATTGAATGCCACTGCTCAGTTTGAAGGCGGTAATACCCTCGCTCACCTTGCGGTTCAGAAAAACGCCTCCCAGCTTTTGGAAGCGGCATTGGACATGGGCGTGGACATCAACCAAAGGAATGAAGAAGGACTGACGCCACTGCATTTGGCTGCTATGAAAGCAACCGACGAAGCACTGCTGGCTGCTTTGCTATCGCACGGTGCTGACAAAACTATTTTAACCGACTTTGAAGAAAGTGCTTTCGACTTAGCGACTGAAAATGAGTTGCTTAGCGAGAAAAATGTAAATATTGAATTTTTAAAATTAGACTAAAATATGAAGGAATTACTTAAATATATACTACCGATTGCGGCACTGCTTTTCTTGGCTTCTTTCGCATTATTGCCCAAAGAAGCGGACAGTGGAAAGTACAAATGCATGGTACAGTTGACGAATTATCAGGGAGAAGGAGCCTACATTATTGTCTCTGCCATGAACGGAAAAAACGAGTACATCAAAACGCTGCGCGTGCTAGGAGATGATGAAGAATGGTATCCTGATTTACCCGAATGGTGGGCATTTCACACCAAAAACGACAAGCCGAATATAGATGGCATCACGGGCGCGACGATTGCGGGTGGTGAACGCTCTATTTTCATTTTGGAAGTTGACAAAGAATTGGTGGATGCGGGCAATACGCTGCGTTTTGAAACCGCCGTGGAAGATCAAGACTATCATCCAAAGGATTTGCAAGTACCTTTGACTACAAAGACCCTGATGGGTAAATTTGAAGGCAATGGCTACATTCGATATGTGCGGATGATTGCTAATAAATAAACAGAAAATTACTTTTAAAAGGAAAATTTTTACGCAGTAAAAATTGTCCTTTTGAAGTTATAACATCAATAATCGTTTCCTCTGAACCTAACTTCTATTGAATAAATTCAAATGATGGTAAATGTGTGGAGATACAGTCATTTTGCATTGGCTGTATCTTCTTCTTTGTTTGTATTGCTGGCAACGCTTACGGGTGTTTTCTTGGCATTTGAGCCGATAGAAAATAAGCTACAAGACTTCTACGTCAAAGGCGCGAAGGAGCTGACGCTCGCTGATGTGATTGATAGCCTACGTACGAACTATGATGAAATACTGACTTTGGAAGTCGATGCCAATCAGTTTGTAGCGGTGGATGTATTCAGCATGGAAGAAGAACTAAACGGTAAGTTTTACATCAATCCATTCAACGCACAAAAGATCGGCGACATACCCGAAAAGCGTCCCGTTTTTGAATTTATGACCGTTTTGCATCGTTCTTTATTCCTGAAAAAATTGGGACGCATCTTTGTTGGCGTCAATTCTTTTCTGCTTTTATTGATTGCCCTGACAGGTTTTACTTTATTCCTCAAAAGACAAAAAGGCATTCGGCACGTTTTTGATAAATTGGTGAAAGAGCGTTCCCCACAATACTACCACGTTGTCTTGGGTCGCTGGATGTTGCTACCGATCATTATTATCACTTTGACGGGCGTTTATCTTTCTTTGTTGCGTTTTGAGATGATTCCGCAAGTAGAAGCAGCGTGGATAGGGAGCGAAAAAGAGCTATCAGAAGAGCCTGCCTTGTCGCCATCCGATTTTGAAATATTCAAGAATACAAAGCTGGCAGAAGTGCGTAGTCTAGAGTTTCCTTTTTCTACGGAAGTGGAGGACTTTTTTATTCTTAGCTTGAAAGATAGAGAACTGAAAATCAATCAAATCACGGGCGATATTGTCGATACTTTGCGCTATCCTTTCGTGAATCGTTTATCAACGACCAGCTTTGATTTGCACACTGGCAGAGGCAGTATCTTGTGGTCTATCGTACTTGCGATTGCGGGGCTGAATATTCTATATTTTATGTATTCGGGTGCTTTGATTTCCTACAAAAGATTGACCTCCAAAGTGAAAAATAAAATTCCAGCAGAAGCAGCAGAATGCGTCATTTTGGTGGGTTCAGAAAACGGCTCGACGCGCAATTTTGGGAAGCTGCTCCAAAAGTCGCTTCTGCAAGCTCAAAAAAAGGTATTCATTGACGACCTTAACAATTATCAAGCCTACGAAAACATGGAAGATTTGGTCGTCCTGACTTCCACTTATGGCGTCGGTGAGCCGCCTGCTAACGCCAGTCGTTTTTTACATCTGCTACCTACAGTTGTGCAAAAAAAAGAAAGCCAATTCAGCGTGGTGGGTTTCGGTTCTCTTTCCTATCCCGATTTTTGTCAGTACGCGCTAGATGTGGACGAAGCCCTTTCTCAGCAAGCGGATTTTAGTCAAGTACAAGCACCCTATCTCATTCATAATCAATCTTATACGAGCTTTAAGACTTGGGCAGAAAAATGGGGAAAACAAAAAGGCTTGCGCTTGGAATTGCCTGCTCAATTGGTTCAGAAAAAGCAAAAAACGCATCAATTTACGATACTAGAAAAGCAAAGCGTGGACGATAGCTACAGCGAGACTTTTAGTTTATTGCTACAGCCGAGCACCCAAAAATTTCAGTCGGGTGATCTGCTCGGTATTGCGCCACCTAGCGATCCAGTAGAGCGACAATATTCTATCGCAAAAGTAGATCACGACAAAATATTACTTAGCATCAAAAGGCACGAAAAAGGCATCTGTTCCAATTATTTAAATGATCTAGCGGTCGGCGAAAGTTTTGAAGGTATATTGCACAAGAACAAAGACTTTCATTTGGTCAGAAATACCAAATGCGTCTTACTGGTGGGCAATGGAACGGGCATTGCGCCTTATCTAGGGATGATGCAGCAAAAAAGTCGAACGGAACTACATCTGTATTGGGGTGGCAGGACAGCAGCCTCTTTTGCTTTGTATCGAGATCGTATAGAAAAAGCGATGGAGCAAGCAACACTTTGTACTTACCAAACCGTTTATTCAAAGGAAGGCGGCGCGGATAGGTACGTGCAAGATTTGCTCGCCAAAGATGCGGAAAAACTCGTGGCGCAACTGGAAGCGGGCAGCTATATTTATCTTTGTGGTTCGATTGCTATGCAAAATGGCGTATTGGAGCTTTTAGAAAATATCGTTCAAGCACGAAATGCCCGACCACTTAGCTATTTCCAGAATAAGGGACAGATTAGAATGGATTGTTATTAGAGAGTGTAGGGCTTTGCTTCTGCCCAAAGGTCTTCCTGAATTTTTTCTGCGAAAAAATTCGATTGATCGTAGATTTTTGCAATCCCCAAAAACTAACTTTATAGACAGAGGAAACACTATATCATGGAATCAATAGAATTTAAACAAAAGTTCGTTACCAATGCCGTAGAGCACATGAACGATGACCACCGAGATGCGATGATTGATATTTTGCAGGCTTTTTGCGATGCGGATTGGGTAGTCGATGCCGAAATGCTGCATTTTGATCGAGAAAAGATAAAAATCCGTGGACTCGGCGAAGCGGACAAAACAGCAGATTTTGAAGTGGCTTACGATCAGCCTTTGACAACCGCAAAAGAATTTCGACCCGTTTTGATAGGGATGTTGAAACAGGCGAGGGCAATGAAGAAGAATGATTAGGTAGATGGACAATATTTAGGTCGCATTTAGCGCGCCATCGCCTCCCGCCTGAGGCGGACACAGTGCGGCTCGGCGTGCAGAGGAGGTTTGGAGGGCAGACAAAATATAAGATGTTGTTTTACAACATCTTATATTTTGTCTGCCCTCCAAGACCACCACGAGGCAGCGAGCGCTGCAAGCGCGATCTTGCCGAGTTGAATAGCTAGATTACTTTTGTCTAGATACTTAATAATAAACAATCTCAAATCCTCAAATATTTTTCCATACAAAAAATAGAAACATGATTTACCGACTATTTCCATTCTGCGTACTCGCTTTTGCGATCAGTTGCGCCGCCCCTGAGCAAGAACAAGTGGCTGAAAAAGTAGATGCTGCTACCTTTTCCGAAAAATTAGCAAGCCTAGAAGAAGTACAGCTCGTAGATGTACGAACGCCCGAAGAATACGCCAATGGCGCCATACAAAATGCCATCAATATCAATTTTTACGATGAAAGTTTTGGTGAACAGATCGTGAAATTGGATAAAAGCAAACCCGTTCTGGTCTATTGCCAAGGTGGTGTAGAAGGTGGTCGCAGTGGACAGACCATGGCAAAGCTAAAGGAATTGGGATTTGAGGAGGTTTACGAATTGGCGGGTGGCTATGGGGGCTGGTCGAAGGAATAATTTAGGTTTGATGTAGAACAATCTTATGCAAAAGAAATTAGCCATTTTCGGCTCAACGGGCGGCACAGGTCTTGCTGTGATACAACAAGCCCTAGCGCAAAAGCACGAACTCACCGCTTTGGTGCGAACGCCTAGCAAATTGAATATGGAGCACGAGCATCTGAAAGTAGTGCAAGGCGATGCAATGAATTACGAAGATGTACTGCGAGTAATCGAGGACAAAGATGTAGTGATTTGCTGTCTAGGAACGCGCGCCAAGGACAAAAATATGGTACGCGCTGATGGCACTCAAAACATCGTTCGTGCCATGAAAGCGGCAAAGGTACAGAAATTGATTTGCCAAACTTCTTTGGGCTACGGCGATACGGCGGTGATGATGCCTTGGTATATGAAATACCTCATCATTCCTTATCTATTGAAAAACGCTTTTAAAGATCACCAGTTGCAAGAACGAATCATCGAGCAATCGAATCTGGATTGGGTGATCGCGCGTCCAGCTAGTTTAACGAATGGCGCGAAAACCGAAACTTACAAAGAAGGTTTCCCAACGACCGAAAAGATTAAATTACGCATTTCTAGAGCGGACGTTGCGCATTTTATGCTCCAGCAAGTGGAAAGTGATCGCTATTTGCATGAGAAAGTAGGGTTGTCTTATTGACTTAATAAAACGTTCAAGTAGTTTTCAAAATCAAGCACTTAGCTTTGTGACCTTCTTGACCGCCTCACCGTGTCCGCCTTAGGCGTGAGGCTATTGTTTCTTTTGTGGTTAAAAAAGAAAGGTTCTTTGACCTTTAGTTTTACAACTTCTCGAATTCTCTAGGTAAGACTTTTGAAATTTTAGAACCGAAAGCGTTGAAAACAGCACTTTTTGGCTTAAACTTCAAAAGTCTAGTGTTCACATTTTGCAAAAATTATCAAAGAACCAAAAGAAAATGTCCACTGATAAGTCAACAATCACCATAAGTAATATAACTAATTCCCTATCAAATACTTACGCCCTAAAAAAGGGGCTAACTTTTAAATTTTTATGCTCAAAAGCAAGTGTGTAGAGGTGCATTAGGATATACATTCATTAGAGTTTAATTGCCTTTTTTCTTCATTTTTACTTCTTTTATAATTAATTTTTCCAATTTCGCGCTTTGCATTTCTACAGATTTTTGTTGTAAATTACCTACCTAGAAATACACAGTCCTCATTTTTCGTTTCTGCCTTTGAGCAATTTGTGATCACGATATTTTAAACTAAAGAGCATGTTTGGAGCATTATACTCCTGTAAGCCAGTATTTTACGAACCTGACTTTGAAAATAATCGCTCGTTTATCTCGACCATGTCTGCCTTAGGCTGATAAAGTCGCTATTATTTTCTTCGCCAGACCGTGTCCGCCTCACCGTGTCCGCCTCAGGCGTGAGGCGTGAACCGCAAACTACTGATTTACAGTTCAATCCTGCTCCAAACATGCTCTAAAACCATCCGATATGTTTTTCAACAAACCCAGTTTATTCCTTTGGCTATTCTTCCTACCAATCTGCTCTACCGCACAAGAAGAGATACTAAAATTAGGACTTTCAGAAATTATAGTACTGGCGCAGAGTGATGCACCCGACGTACTCATTGCCCAGACGCGTTTTTCCAATCGTTACTGGTCATATCAGAGCTTTTTGGCAGATTTCAAACCACAAATCAGCTTAACTTCTGACAATGCTCCTTTTTTGAGGCGTGCTATCAATCCCATTACACTGCCCGACGGTTCTATTGCTTTCATCAATCAATCCTTGATGCAAAATGGCTTGAATTTGCGCTTACAGCAACAAATTCCTGCGACAGGCGGGACAATCTTTACCAATACGGGACTGGAAAGGATTGACATTTTTAATTCAGGGGCACCAAATGATGTTTCTTATCAATCTACACCCCTTTCTATCAATTACATTCAACCCATTTTTCAATACAACCGACAGAAATGGCAGCGTATTATTCAGCCACTGAGCTTTGAAATCGCGGAAAAAAGCTATTCGGAAGATTTAGAGCAAATTGCTTTCGACGCAACGAATCTATTCTTTGATGTATTGAATGCACAACTCAGCGTGGAGGCAGCAGGCAAGGACAAAGCAGATGCAGATACGCTCTACAATATTTCCAAAGGACGATTTGAAGTAGGAAGAATTGCGGAAACGGACTTACTACAAATCGAATTGAGTGCTAGAAATGCAGAGCAATCTCTAGCTACGGCTACTTTAGCTTTACAAACTGCCACCAATGAATTGCGAGATTTTTTGGGCATACAGCAAGCCGTTCGCTTTGAGCTTTTGCCCCCTTACGAAATTCCAGATATACAGATTAATGCAGTAGAAGCCTTGACTTACGCCAGACAACATCGCAGTGCCATCATCAATTTTCAAAGACGCCTAAGGGAAGCAGAGAGTGGCGTAGCGGAAGCAAAAGGCATTACAGGCCCAAGTGCGGATTTGTTCGTTTCGCTAGGGCTTTCACAAACTGGCAAAACACTAGGCGATGCTTACAACAGTCCGCTGGATCAAGAGCGCATGAGTGTTAGTTTTCAAATCCCAATTGCAGATTGGGGCAAAGCTAGAGCGACACTAGAAACTGCAAAATCAAATCAAGCGTTAACCAAAATGCTCGTAGATCAAGATCGAACCAATTTTGAGCGAGAAATCTTACTCAAAGTGCAGCAATTTGATTTAGTACGCAATCAAGTCGCACTCGCCAAACGGACCTACGAAGTGGCACAAAAAACCAATTCCATCACTCGTCAACGCTATTTGGTCGGAAAAATTGGTATCACTGAGTTGAATATTGCCCTCAACCAGCAAGAAAGCTCGCGGCAAGCTTACGTGCGCGCACTGCAAAGTTTCTGGATCGCTTATTATAATTTACGCCTATTGACTTTGTATGATTTTATTCGAGACAAAGCTTTGGTGAGATCGTCGGAGGTAGAAGAATGATTTTTTGCCCTTTTGTAGTCAGTTAAGCCAACCCTCCCACACCTTCGTCATCAAAAAAACGGCTTTGATCTTATTTGTTGTTCATTCGTTTGAGGATACTGCTATTTTGTTATCGAATTTCATTTAAGGGAGTAGGTAAAATATAACCTACCCACCTTGCAGCTTTATTTTGCCTTTCTGCTACCTTGAAAAAATACGCATTATGCTACGGCATAAGGCCGTTTTTTCCGCCTTGCATAAGAACAAACTGAAACTACAATTTCGGGTATCTTATTTATCGTCTACTCCCCAATAATTAAAGTAAATCTAAAATGAAACATTTTACGACTTACCTCTTCCTTTTGATCTCTTTGCTTGGTAGTCATTTTGTGCAGGCGCAAAGTGATCTAACCAAAGCATACGATCAACTGATCGCGAACGCCTTTTCTATAGAAGGACCAGGAGCGACCGCTTTGGTAGCAAAAGACGGCCAAATTGTCTATCAGAAAGCAGTCGGACATGCCAATGTAGAATTAGATGTGCCCATGAAAATTGATAATGTATTTCGCATTGGTTCTATCACCAAGCAATTCACGGCGGTTGGTATTTTGATGCTCATGGAGCAGGGAAAACTAGGGCTACAAGATGAAATCACCAAGTTCATTGAAGACTATCCGACCCAAGATCAAACGATTACCGTGGAGCATTTGCTGACCCATACTTCTGGCATCAAAAGTATGACCAATATGCCTGAGTTTTTTGGAGAAGTAAGGAAAGATTTTAGTACAACGGAAATGATAGATGTGTTCAAAAATGAAAGTATGGAATTTGTGTCTGGCGAAGCCTACAATTACAACAACTCTGGTTATTTTCTCCTAGGCGTCATCATCGAGAAGGTGACAGGGAAGCCTTATGCCACTTTCATCGAAGAAGAAATATTTGAGCCTTTAGGCATGAAAAACTCGTACTATGATAGCTTTGCTAAGATCATCAAAAATAGAGCAGCAGGTTATCAACCCAGCACAGAAGGCATCAAAAATGCCGACTACATAAGCGAAACGATTCCCTACGCAGCAGGTTCTTTGCTTTCCAATGTAGAAGATTTATTGAAGTGGAATCAAGCCGTCGTGAACCACAAACTGATTAGCAAAGAAAGTCTAGACCGAGCTTGGACGCCTTACACTTTGAAGAATGGCGAATCAACGGGCTACGGCTATGGTTGGAGCATCACGAAATTACAAAATACAAGAGCTATAGAGCATGGTGGTGGCATTTTTGGTTATCTGACGCAGGGCATTTATTTGCCAACAGAAAAAGTATATGTTGCAGTTCTTTCTAATTGTAATTGCCAAAGTCCATCCGATGTGACCAAGCAATTGGCTGCTTTGACGATTGGGAGACCTTTGAGTTGGGAAGCAATAGCACTAGAGGAAGCAAGTCTTGAAGAATACGAAGGCGTCTATCAAATTAGTGAAGATGAAATGCGAACGATTGTGATGAAAGAGGGCATGTTGGTTTCCAAAAGAGGATCAAGTAGTCCTTACAATTTGATTCCGATCGGAAAGGATGAATTTAATTTTGAAGGTACTTTGACGCGCTTAAAATTCGTCAGGGATGCAGCAGGTGTAATTACGAAAGCCGTAGCAATTCCTGCAACTGGTGAAAAGAGTGAAGCAATCAAAACGGACGAAAAAGCAGTGCTAGAAGAAAAACCTAAGCTACAATTGTCAGATGACATTCTGAATCGCTATGTAGGCATTTACGAATTGGCGCCTACTTTCAAAATCGAAATCACCAACGAGAACAATCAACTCCATGCCCAAGCTACTGGACAAGGTAAATTGGCACTTCAGGCGACGTCAGAAACGGCTTTCTATCCAGAGGAAGTAGAAGCAGAGGTCGAGTTCGTTTTAGAAGAAGGCAAAGTCACGCATCTGATGCTTTTACAAAACGGCAGGGAGATGAAGGCAAAGAAGATTGAGTGATTTTGTAGCATTCTTCACTATGAAACAATTCACTCAAATATTACTGATGCTTCCGAATGTACTCTTTGGGCGTTAGTCCAATAATTTCCTTAAAGACTTTGTAGAAAGTAGATTTATTTTTGAATCCACATTGAAGTGCAATCCCAAAGAGCGTCAAATTTCCATATTGTGTATCCAGTATCTTATCTTTTACTTCTTTAATCCTAAAAGTATTGAGATAATACTGGAAATTATTACCTGCTAAGTGATTGACTACTTGCGAGAGGTATTTGGTATTGGTAGCAAGCCGATCTGCTAATTGTCGAAGTGAAAGATCAGGATTGAGGTATAGCTTTTCTTCTTCTAATAACTTTTGAAGTTGATAATATAGTTTCATTTCGTCCAGCCCTCTCAGACTACTGGAAGTATATTTTTCGGAAAGCTGCATCAAAGGAATTTTACTTTCATCCAAAACTTTGTCTCCGTCCACTTCAAAGGCAATAAAGTGTAGCAATTGATGATCTTCATTAAAAATGGGATAGATCACCAACTTACAGAGATATTCCTCTCCATTTTTTCGATAGTTAGTAATGGCGTCTTTAAAAGGTATTTGCTCTTCCAAACACCTTCTCATACGTGCAATGATGGAAGCATCGGATTTTGGACCTTGCAATAGACTAGGTTTTCTTCCAACTACTTCTCTAAGAGAATATCCCGTTATTTCTGAAAAATCGTTATTAACCCAAATAATCTTCTTATTCGAATCCGTTAAAATGACTGCTACTTTAGGTATCATATATTATTATTGATGACCGAAAAAATGTTTTGTTTAACTTTATTTCAAAGTGTTTGCACAGACATTAGACAATCACCTAAAATATTGATTAACAATTATAAATGTACAAAATAATACAGTCTAAACAAAATAATTTGCTACTCCTTTTACTATGCTAATGTATCTATTTTAGAATTTGTTTAAGGTCTATCACTCATTTTTCACTTCATTTGCAGGATACATCAAGATGAATCACTTGCCCTTTTTTGAACGGTTTCCAAGTTGTTTTTACGATATTTTCTAGGCTGTCTTTGTACAGATTTACTAAATCCTCCAGATTTAGCGAATCTAGCTTAGATTAATCTTTATCTTGGGCACTCAAAACGAAAACTAGAACATGAATTTCACAACTTTAGACTGGGCCTTCATCGCCGCTTTTTTTCTTCTCTCTCTCCTTATTGGCTTAGCTGTATCGAAACAATCTGGAAAAAGTACGCAGGACTTTTTTCTTTCTGGACGGAACATGCCGTGGTGGCTGCTGGGCGTTTCTATGGTAGCGACCACTTTCTCTGCGGATACGCCCAATCTCGTCACTGGTTTGGTACGAGAGCAAGGCGTTTCGGGCAATTGGGGCTGGTGGTGTATGCTACTCACAGGTATGCTCACTGTTTTTGTGTTTGCACGTTTATGGCGGCGTTCCATGGTCTTGACGGATGTGGAATTTTATGAACTGCGGTATAGCGGTAAGATGGCAACTTTTTTGAGGGGGTTTCGTGCTTTGTACTTAGGCTTGGTCTTCAATGTCTTAGTTATGGGAGCGGTCTCGCTGGCTGCTGTGAAATTTGGAGAGATATTGCTGGGCATTCCAGGTTGGCAAACGCTCTTGATTGCAGGCTCTATCACTGTTGCCTACAGTGCTTTTGGTGGCTTAAAAGCAGTGATTTTTACTGATTTCGTGCAATTTATTTTAGCCATGATTGGCTCTATTTGGGCTTGTATTTACATCATCAATTTACCAGAAGTGGGCGGCTTAGATAATTTATTAACTCACGAGAATGTGATGGATAAAATTAGTCTCTTTCCTGATTTCAGCGATCCCGACGCTTGGATTCCCGTGCTCTTAGTGCCACTAGCGGTACAATGGTGGGCTTCCTATTATCCAGGCGCCGAACCAGGCGGCGGCGGATACATTGCCCAGCGCATGTTTTCGGCAAAAGACGAAACCAATGCAGTCGGCGCGACTCTTTTGTACAATGTAGCGCACTTTGCCCTTCGCCCCTGGCCTTGGATTTTAATTGCCTTGGCTTCCTTAATTGTTTTTCCAGAACTGACGGATATTCAAGCCGTGTTCACTAGCCTTTCCGATAGCAAAGTTGGGCATGATGTTGCTTATCCTGCTATGCTAACGATGCTGCCGTCTGGTTTGCTTGGACTAGTCGCAGCTTCTTTGATGGGCGCGTTCATGTCCACTATGTCCACACAGATGAATTTGGGAGCATCTTATTTGGTCAACGACTTCTATAAAAGATTCATTAAACCAGCAGCTAGTCAGAAAGAATTGGTGAATGCAGCGCGATTGGCGACTGTGGTTTCTGCAATCTTGGGTCTCAGTCTAGGATTATTACTGACGGATGCGACCCAAGCTTTTAATTATTTGCTATTGCTAGGTGCAGGTACAGGTTTGATTTACATTCTGCGCTGGTTTTGGTGGCGCATCAATGCGACTACAGAAGTGGTGGCAATGATTTCGTCTTTAATTATCGCTAGTCTGTTGACTTTCACTGAAAATGGGCTAGAGAATTGGGAGAAATTGGTTTTGGGGGCGGTTTTGACAACGATTACTTGGGTACTTGCCACTTACCTCACGCCCGCGACGGATGAAAATACGTTGATTAATTTTTATCAGAAAATAAAACCGACGGGCAATGGCTGGAATCCTGTCATTGAAAAGGCGCGCGATAAAGGCGTTAACTTGGAGGCGTCAGGTGAAAAACTACCACTTCAATTGCTCAGCTTCATCACAGGAACGATTGGTGTTTATGCCGCGCTCTTTGCTACTGGTTTTTGGATTTATGGCGAAACGACCAACGCTATGATTTGTACGGCTTTGGCCATACTATGCGGTGGGCTTTTGTCCAGAATTTGGGGGAAAATGTAACCTCCTTCATGGATTTGTCAAAAACAAGACAGCTTGACGATTTTCTAAAACCATTCTTATTTGGATTTATTATAAATAGTAGGAGTCTATTTTTGTGTATTCACATCGAAATGTAAATCCTAAGCACTTACGACTCGCTGAACTATGACAAACAAAATGGTGAAGGCTTCAATAGGTTGTCCGAGAAGCCTACAATTAAAGCCCTCTACGCATGAATTTCCAACAATTGAAGTATATACTTGCTGTCGAAAAATTTCAAAATTTTAATCGCGCAGCCATCGCTTGCGATGTGGCTCAATCTACCCTGAGTAAAGAAATTCAACGCTTAGAAAAAGAACACCAAGTCATTATTTTTGATCGCACTCGAATTCCCGTCGTACCAACGCTGAAAGGCGTAGATTTGCTACAAAAGGCTCGCCAAATTCTGAATCTAAAGAAAGAGTTTGAGCACATTGCTGCCAAGAAAGACAATAAAGTTTCGGGTAAAATGAATCTTGCCATTACCGAAATTTTAGCCCCTTATCTGACGCCTCTTTTCATTCACAACTTGGCTCGAAAATACCCACATCTCAATCTGAATATTCTCGAAATCAGCGATCGCCGTACAGAAGACCTTTTGAAAGAAGAAGCCATTGACGCTGCCATTATGATTTCGCCTTCTTTGCAACACGATTACTACGAGCACGACCTCTACAAAGAAGAAATCTTGCTCTACGCCAATAATCCAGTAGAAACAATTTATGACGATAAAGTGGAGTTGAGTAGCATTGATTTTGATACCATACTAGTGCACGAAGACCTGCGAGAAATTCTAAAAAGGCAAATCGCAGAAATTTTTGATAAAAAAGAATTTGACCAGCATAACAATATCAACTACCTCAAAGGCAATCTGGAGACCCTCAAAAATATCATCGACCAAAACGGCGGAGCCATGCTTTTTCCCAAAATAGCGATTCCTTACTTCTCCAAAGCCCAACAAAAGCACATCTATCAATTCTTCGGCATTCAACCCACACTAGAAGTTCGTTTGGTCGCCTCTCGTGGCTTTGCAAAAAATAGAATCATTGAACGCTTGATAGAAGAAATTCTTCGCGTTGTGCCAGCGTCTTTTTTAGATTCACACATCACTAATCACTAATAGCGATTGCGATAAAAGTTGTACAAGATGGAAGACATTTCAAAAATGCCTCCCACCTAAGGAGTCTTCTTGAACTGTTTGCCTTTCGCCCACTTGATACCCCCCCCTTAATCGTCAATAGCGATTGAGCTAATCGAAGATAGCGATTGCGATAGAAACAGCTAATCTCTAATTTTGTCATCCACCTAACTAAATAAAATTAATATGACAGAAGTACAAAGATTAGCGCAATTTGTTGCTACCCGAAAGTACGAGGATTTGTCAAAAGATGCCGTTCGAGAACTAAAGATTCGGCTACTTGACTCCCTCGGGTGTGCTATTGGTGCATTGGAAGGTCCTCCGATTAGAAGAATTAAAAATCAGATTGAAGACTTTGGGGGCAACCCACTTAGCAGCCTCATTGCAGGCATCAAAACAGCTCCTGATCGTGCTGCATTCTACAATTCTGCTTTGGTGCGCTACTTAGACTATAACGACAGCTACTTGGCTAAAGGCGAAACCTGTCATCCTTCCGATAACATTGGTTCTATCTTGGCAGCGGGTGAGTATGCTGAAATAGATGGCAAGACCTTTCTGACGGCTCTAGGCATTGCCTATCAGGTACATTGTCGCTTAAGTGATGTTGCGCCCGTTCGGCACAAGGGCTTCGATCATACTGTGCAAGGGGCTTATGGCTGCGCTGCTGGAACGGCTTACGCACTAGGTTTGACGGCTGAAAAAACAGCGAATGCCATTGCCATCGCCGCCACCGCCTACAATGCTTTGCGCGTTACACGCACAGGCAACTTATCCAATTGGAAAGGATTGGCTTTTCCTTCTACTGGCTGGACGTCCAATCATTCTACTTTTCTAGCCATGCGAGGCATCACAGGTCCAGAAGAAATTTTTGAAGGCAACAAAGGATTCAAAGACAGCATCGCAGGGGAATTTGAGATAGATTGGTCGAAAGAGAATTTGGAAAGAGTGACCGATACAATTATCAAAAAATTCAATGCTGAAATTCATTCCCAGGCAACTTTGGAGGGTTTGATTGAGATGAAAGCAGAGCATGGATTTGATCCTGCTGATATTGATAAAATTGTCTTGAATACCTTCGATGTAGCCTTCCACATTATTGGTGGTGGTGAAGAAGGTGGTAAGAAGAACATTCGTGTGAAAGAGGAAGCAGATCACAGTTTGCCTTACATGATGGCGGCGGCGCTCTTGGACGGAAATGTATTGCCCGCTCAGTACCAACAAGATCGCATCTTGCGCGATGACATCCAGCACTTACTTCGGAAAGTGGAAGTGAAGGAGAAAAAGGAATATTCTGACCGCTTCCCAAGTGAAGAGGCTTGCGATATAACGATTCATCTTAAGGACGGTACTACTTACTACAAAGAGAAGCGTGATTATGAAGGTTTTCATACGCGCCCTGCTTCTTGGGATTTCATTTGTGAGAAATTCAATAATCTTTCAAAAGACTTTGCGGATGAAAGCCTCCGCAACGAAATCATTTCAATGGTACAAAATTTCGAGGACTACAGCGTCGGCGATCTTATGCGTACCCTAAATAAAGTTAATTCAGTAGCATCAAAATCTATAATTCATGGCTAGAAAGAAAAAACAAGAGTTTATTACCAATCCGATTGCGTTTGAGTGGTTGGTCAGAAACGAAAGAAGTGCAAAACCACGCAAAACGGGCTTAACGGAAATCCGTGCAGCTTATTATTCTAACTTTGGCTTGAACTACTTCAAAGATATTTTGGAAACTTCTGGTAATTATGTCGATAGTATTAAGTTTGCGGGTGGTTCATTCACTTTTATGAATCCAGATAAAATTCGGGAAATTAATGACTTAGCACACCAATACGGCACGCTCGTTTCCACGGGTGGCTTCATCGAATATGTATTGACAAAAGGCAAAGATGCCGTCAAAAAATACATCAGAGACTGCAAGGAAATGGGCTTCGATATCATCGAAATTTCCACGGGCTTTATTTCCATTCCCACCGACGATTGGTTGCGCATCATCGAAGATGTACAAAAAGCGGGCTTGAAAGCAAAACCAGAAATCGGCATCCAGTTTGGTGCGGGCGGTGATACTTCGGCGGCAGAATTGGAAAGTGAAGGCGTGCAAGATGTAGGGTATGCCGTCAAGCAAGCCAAACGATTTTTGGATGCAGGTGCTTACATCATCATGATCGAATCGGAAGGTATCACAGAAAATGCCAATCCGTGGCGTGTGGACGTACCTGCACGCTTCATTAATGAAGTGGGTTTACAAAACCTAATGTTTGAAGCTGCCGACCCACAAGTATTCAAATGGTACATCAAAAACTACGGACCAGAAGTGAATGTATTCGTGGATCATTCCCAGATCGTTCAATTGGAATGTACGCGACAGGGTATCTGGGGTACGAATGATGTTTGGGGTCGCATCGTGACTTATAAATAAGAAAATAAGAAGTCAGACTGAAGAAATAGGAGGTCAGATTAGGCGCCTATAAACAGTTGATAGCGAATGCTTTACAAGTATTTTTGGCTTCGCTTCTAAGGTTATAAACCTGTGTGCCTATGGCTGATGAACTAGGACTACAACTTTAGAAGGATAGTCAGGATATATCATAGTGCTCTAACAACTTCATCCATTATTTTTTGAGTGACTTCTGTTACTACTTGTATCATTAGTCACTCAATTATTTTTCCTTTCTTTTCCGCTTCTACCATTGCTAAGACTACTTTATTTTACTTTTCAACAAGACAAGTAGGCGGACAGGCTTCAAAAATACGTCCTAATTCATAGAAATTGCATCAAAACAAACAATTTTTAATAAACCGACAATCTATGTTCATCAGATTATTCCTAATTCTATCCCTATTAATCGGATACTGCGAAAGTGCCTTAATTGCACAAAACATTCCTTTGCCAGAACATCCTCGTCCTGATTTTGAGCGCGAAGATTGGACGAATCTAAACGGAAAGTGGTCATTTGCTTTCGATTCGCTTGATGTGGGGGTGCAGGGAAATTGGTACGACGGGCAGAAAGATTTTCCCGACAAAATTCAAGTGCCTTTTCCTTGGGGTTCTGCACTTTCGGGCGTTCCAGATGCGGCTGATATTGCTTGGTATCAAAGAGAAATTGTAGTGGTGGATGATTGGAAAGGCAAACGTACTTTTTTGACCATTGGGGCATCCGATTGGGAGACGACCGTATGGCTAGACGGCAAAAAGGTCGGTGCACATCAAGGCGGTTATGTGCCTTTTTCCTTTGAACTGACGCCTTATTTGAAATACAATGAAGCGCAAAATCTAGTCATTCGAGTGGACGATGCGCGCCGTGATTTTACGCTCTATGGTAAACAGGGCTACGGCAATGCGCGTGGCATCTGGCAGACCGTTTACCTAGAAGCAAGAGGGCAAAACTATCTGGATGCCGTTCATTTTACGCCAGACATTGATGAAGAACGGGTGCAAGTTACTGCTTATCTGGATCAGGCAGTTTCGGAAGATACACCCATTAAAATTAGTATAGAAACGGACGGAAAGGCAATCAATTATGAAACGACTCTCCCAAGTGGAAAGAAAAAAATGCACTTCTACGTCGATATTCCTTCGCCGCGTCTCTGGGATTTAGAAGACCCTTTTTTGTACGAAAGCAAAATTCAATTGGGAGATGACTTGGTTCATTCCTATTTCGGGATGCGAAAAATTTCCGTTGTTAATTTGCCCAATACGGATATTCCTTACATTGCTTTAAATGATGAACCCATTTACCTCCAACTCGCCCTCGACCAATCCTATCATCCCGAAGGTTTTTACACTTTCCCAAGCGATCAGTTTTTGCAAGAAGAAATCATGCGCAGCAAGTCCATTGGCTTAAATGGAATTCGTACGCACATCAAAGTGGAAGTGCCGCGCAAATTGTATTGGGCGGATAAATTAGGGCTACTGGTTATGGAAGATTTACCCAATAGTTGGGGAGAACCCGATCAGCAAATGCGAGACGAATCCACCTACACCCTCAAAGAAATGATCAAACGAGATTACAATCATCCTTCTATTTTTTCTTGGGTCGTGTTCAATGAAACTTGGGGTTTATACTCTAATGTACTAGAGCCCGAAACTGGTGAAATGAAGAGAGCTTATCTGCCTTCTACGCAGGATTGGGTAGCTTCTATGTACTATCTCGCCAAATCACTAGACCCTAGTCGTTTAGTAGAAGACAATTCTATTTGCTGCGGACGTGGGCACACCGAGACAGATATTTATTCTTGGCACACCTATCTACCAGGTTGGGCGTGGGAAAGCTACTTGGAGAATTTGACCGATAACAACTATCCAGGCAGTGGTTTTGATTTTGAAGAGGGCTTTCAGCAAGCAGGACAACCCAATATTAATTCGGAATGTGGCAATGTTTGGGGCTATAAAGGAAGCACGGGTGATGTGGATTGGAGTTGGGATTATCATCGAATGATTAATGCCTTTAGGATGTATCCCAAAGTGGCGGGTTGGCTTTACACCGAACACCACGATGTTATCAATGAATGGAATGGCTACTGGCGATTTGATCGCAGTGAAAAGGAAACGGGCATGGGGAGTTTTGTGGAAGGTATGAGACTGAATGATTTACACGCATCCGTTTATCTATCAACGGGCGATGAAATTTGTAAAACGGTGAAAGGTGGTATGGAAGTTGATGTGCCGCTCTATTTGTCTTCTATGTCTGGTGCAGACCATGGAGATTCCTTAATTATAGCCTATCGGCTTAGACACGTAGATTATTTAGGAGAAGAACAAATAATTAAAGTGGATGATTTTCGTATCGCTTATCGCGCCTTTTTGCAGAAAAAATTAGTGCCTTTAAGATTGATGATGCCCAAAACTTCAGGCGTCGCCACTTTAGAACTTCGTCTCAACGATCTATCCGGTAATACACTGATGCGCAACTTTATGAATTTTGAAATACTGGGGAGAGATAACAAAGCAGGCTTTGAAATTTCCACGGTAGCGACAAATGATTTCTATAAGGCAGAATGGTCAAAAAAGCAGTGGGAAGTGCTAGAAGGGAAGAAAGTAAATGGTACAGGAAACGGCTTTTTTGAGTATCGTATTCCCATCACTGACAATTTGATCGAAGGAGTGCAGTCTGCTTATTTTCAAATTGAAATATCAGCAAAAGAATTATTTGTAAAAGACCAAAAAGAATTTGATAGCAATCAAGAATATATGAAAGGTGCGGTAGTAGCTCCTAGCAGCAATCCCAATAGCTATCCCATGTCCGATGAAACCATGTTTCCCTCAAAGGTGGATGTGATAATAGAAGGTAAACTAGCTAAAACACTAACACTAGAAGACGATCCAGCCGATCATCGGGGTGTGCTTTCTTGGCACAATCAACTCAAAGATCGTCGCTTGCGCGAAGCGGGTTCTTATGGCTATCTGCAACAGATTTCTATTGAAACGGCAACTTTGAAAAAAGCAGCAGAAAAGGGTTATTTGACGGTTCGGCTAGCAACTCAAGGAGAAGGCGGCATTGCAGTTTATGGTGCAGATTTTGGGCGTTATGCGGTACAGCCTAGTGTGGTGGTGAAGAAGAAATAAGCTTATTCTTTTGGTTCTCTGAATTTTTTTGAGGAATTATCAAAATCGACCTAATTTCTTTTAGTGAAAAAAGTGCCAAAAAGGCGTTAAAAACAAAATACTGCATGAGCCAAAACAAGGTGCTAATCAGAGCTGAAGCTTGGCGCAGCCCGTGAATAAAAGCTTGAAAAACAATAGACCTTATTCACAAAATAAGAACCTCTACATTTTAACTTTGATTATCAGCGAGTTAAAATTAGATATTTGTTTTTGTGAATAACCACTAATACTTAGGGCGAGTTTATTTTGTTTAGTCTTTTTGGTGCTTTTGCAACGCTAAAAAAGAAATTCAGTCTTGGCTTTTTTGGTTCTTTTTGTGCTAAGACAAAAAGAACATGTTATTTCCT
>JBCCRX010000022.1:0-29429 GCA_039201015.1 Bacteroidota bacterium
GCACCCGCCACGATTTTATTTTTACATACTGTTATTTTTGAGAGATTGTGGCTAAGAAAATGAGCCTACCCCTGATCGTCGCAGCTTGTAGCTGCCGATGCCATATGCATAGCGAATAAAATAAGCGTAGTGGCATCGAAGCGAGGACGCTTAGACGATCTAGAGTTTTTTATTTTGTTGGATTTGTAACACCTGCCGCATCGTGAGATCAGAAAATTCTTCTAGTTCCCCTGCTCGTCCACCACATCCACAATAAAAACGCAATGCTCGCGATAACGTGGTACGTTGTTTGCGGACAAAAGCAGCAGACTCTTGCCCGAAATAGCTATGTTTGCTAGGTAAGACAAGTTACTACAAAAGCATCACCACACTTTTCAACTTTTCCTTTTACAATATTTACAATAAAAGCGTTGGAGTTATTTGAACGACGCACAGGAGTAAAATGGTTTTCCTTTTTTTCCTAATTGCATACGACTCTATAAATGGATTTTCACCTGATTGCTGATTTTGAGGAAGTGGACAAAACACATCACGATTTTGATGAATAAAGCTTAGATGGATAGTTCCAGATAGCTCACATCCATTTTTTTGATGAATTCCTCATCACGACCGCGATGAACAAAAGAAACACAACAACTAATCCACCGAAATATCCGTTTTATATAAACACCAATCTTTACTGCTATGCGTTTCATTATTCTACTCAGCTTTTTGTCCCTTTTGATCTGCACTACTGTTCAAGCGACCCACTATCGCGCGGGGGAAATTAGAGTGGTGCAAGTTGGAGATTGCAATGATCTGACCGTAGAAGTGAGCGTCTTTACCTACACCAAAATCAGTGGAGGCAGTGCGGATGCTGACCGTCAGGAAATAGAGGTGTGCTGGGGCGATGGGACTTGCTCTTTTGAGCAAAGAGTAATTGGTATTGTACCAAGTCCAGATGTACGAAGTGGTTGGATACAGTTGTTGCGTGGAGAAGAATAATAAATGAGTATCATACACATGCTAGATTTGACTTTTTTGCCAAAAAACAACATATTTGCTAGTAAATCATACAAATGACAGCAATAACAACTGCTTCTGAATCTGTTTGCGTTCCCGTCACGACGACCTTCGACGATGCTGCTATGGATGAGTTGGTCTTTGGTAATCTCCTGAATGGAAGGGCTTTTTTGACCATTGGTGAACAAATTCTTTTCGAGCGGGAGCAGCAGTTTTATATTACTAGGATTGATAATGAGCAGCAATCCTACACCACTGCTGATTATCAGCAACTGCCACAAGGCGCACCTTACCAACTCATTGACGGAAAACTAGCATTCATGGCTTCACCTTTATATAAGCACCAGGATACAATTGGTAACCTGAGTGACTTGATCAGACCCTACGTAAAAAAGAATAAACTTGGAAAAGTACAGTTTGCACCTTTAGATGTCTATTTTGACGAAGCCAATGTATTTCAGCCCGATCTTCTGTTTATCTCCAACGAGCGCAAGGGCATCATCAAAAAGTTTATTCATGGCGCACCTGATTTAATTGTAGAGGTTCTATCTTCCAATAAAAATCACGACTTGGGCAAGAAAAAAACTGTTTACGGACAGTACAATGTGCTAGAATATTGGGCGATTGATTACGAAAAAGAAAGTCTTGATTTGTACCTAAACAAAGAAGCAGTGCTTGAACTAGATCGCAGCTATCAAGGAGATGAAGCAGTACGATCAACGGTTTTGCCAGATTTTTCTTTTACTTTGAGTGAGATATTTGAAGAGGAGGAAGTGGAAGAATAATGTAGCAAGTTCAAAATGCAACAACAGCAATATGCTAAAAATAGCTTATTCCCCCATCTACAAATACGAACTGCCGAAAGATCATCGCTTTCCGATGATTAAATACGAACTGATTCCAGAGCAATTGCTCTATGAAGGCACGGTAAATGAAGATCAATTTTTTCATCCAGCGGCTTTGGAAGAGCGCATTATTCTAAAGACACATTTAGCTACTTACTGGGAAAAGTTGAAACACCAGAGGCTAAGTCGAAAAGAGGAACGTGCGATTGGTTTTCCGATGTCTGAACGATTGGTGCAAAGAGGGCGACACATTGCGCAAGGAACGATAGATTGCGCTAAATATGCTTTCCAATATGGCATCGCAATGAACGTGGCGGGCGGCACACATCATTCCTTTACTTACAAAGGCGAAGGTTTCTGCCTGCTTAATGACATTGGTATTGCAGCCAACTATTTGCTGGATGAAAAATTGGCGCATCGAATTTTGGTAGTTGATCTAGACGTGCATCAAGGCAATGGTACGGCTGAAATTTTTCGGCAAGAAAAGCGCGTTTTTACGTTCAGTATGCACGGCGAAAACAATTATCCGCTGCGTAAGGAACAATCTGATTTGGACATTGGCTTACCCGACAAAACGGAAGATGCGGCTTACCTGAAGCATCTAAGAAATACGCTTCCTAAACTATTAGATTTACATCAACCTGATTTTGTTTTTTACCTTTCGGGCGTTGATGTGATCGCAAGCGATAAACTAGGAAGATTGGCGTTGAGTTTGCAAGGCTGTAAAGAAAGAGATGAATATGTTTTGAGCACTTGTCGAGAACATCAATTGCCCGTAGCAGTGAGTATGGGAGGCGGATATGCGGTGCGAATTGCGGACATTGTAGAAGCACACGCCAATACCTTTCGAGTGGCGCAAAGTCTAATCTGATTCTTCTTTTTCGATCATCCAAGCTTGTAACTCTTTGAAGGTATGCACCAATTCTTTTGTTTCGCCTGCACCAAGTTGCTGGCTTTCGCATTTTTGCAAAAATACATCCAGCGGTTGGAGGTCTTTTAGGTCAGTAATGGTACTCGAAAACTGGCGATTTTTGCTCTGAAAAGTTGTTCGAATTTTGAGTAGTTCTATATTCAGAT
Source organism: Bacteroidota bacterium (assembly GCA_039201015.1). Classification (GTDB taxonomy): domain Bacteria; phylum Bacteroidota; class Bacteroidia; order Chitinophagales; family Saprospiraceae; genus JAAUTG01. Next base: position 2,925 of record JBCCRX010000022.1, read on the forward strand.
TTTTCACAAAATCACGCAATTCCATATCCAAATTTGGGATTAATTTTTCATCCGTTACCACGGCATCTACCCAAACAGTAAGCTCCTCTTTATGGTCTTCATGCAACTGCAAAAGACGTATTTTCATCGCCTCAAAATCAAGATGAATGCTTTTTAAACGCCTAAAAAGCGGAACGACTATATCGCTTACTTTCACTTCATTTGCTTCAATAGCTACGACTTTCACTACTTTTTCATCCTTTGTTTCACTGAAACTAAGTGGAATCAACGAACCGGAATATTGCACGCGTTCATTGCCTTTAAAAGATTGCGCTCGATGAATATGACCCAGAGCAATATAATCAAAAGTAAGCGGAAACTGCTTGGCTTCAATATTTTCAGTATCACCAATATAGATATTGGCGCGCTCTTCGCTGGCATAAGAACCTTTCACATAGAGGTGTCCAATGGCAAGCAAAGGAATGTTTTGCGATTGATAGCTTTGCATAGCTGCTCCGATAGCATCGTAGTGAGATTTGATGCCTTTTCGGATCGCTACAATGCGCTGCATGCCCGTTTCTCCCGAAATACTCGACCGTAAATCTTTGTCTCGCAGAAATGGAATGGCGGCTACCACTGCTTCCAATTCGCCCTTTTCTGTACGCAATTCAATAATCTGATCTTGAATTGTTCCGGTCGTCGTGCCGATGACGTACATATTCATTGCCTCTAGTAATTCCTTAGGCGCATTCAGCATAGCGGGAGAGTCGTGATTGCCTCCGATGATGATGATGTGGCGGCAAGTAGTTTCGAGTAGTCGCGTCAGGAAGCGGTAGTACATTCGGCGGGCGTAATTGGGTGGATTGCCTATATCAAAAATATCTCCTGCGACGATTAGGCAATCAATTTTTTGCGCTACAATCGTTTCAATCAGCCATTGCAAGGCAGCTTTATGTTCTTGGGTACGATCTCTATATTGAAATTTCTGCCCTAAATGCCAATCTGATGTATGTAGAAAACGCATAGTAATGTGCAAAAAAAAAGGGTAACGACACAACCTAAGTTGCGCCGCACCCTGTATAACCCCAAAAAACCAAAATCTTTGTGGCTGTATTGGTCGCTATCGTTATGCAAATATAGAAGCCTTTATTGAAACGACCTAATTTTAGATGAAAAAAAATGTAGCAATGTAGTAAATGGGGTTGTAAAAAACTGTAAATCAGTGTTTTAAGTAAAATAAATTTTTTGAAAAATAATCTTTATAAATACATGTCTATCTTTTCTGATAGAGCTACTTTAGTAGTCAAGCCCTTTTGCTGATCGACGATTTTTCCATTCTTAAAAATCAAAATCATTGGAATGCTACCGATCTCATAAAACAATTTCGAGTAGGTATTATCATCGACATCCATCTTTCCTACAATGGCTTTACCTTCATATTCTGCTGCTAGCTCTTGCAAAATCGGGTCGAGCATCTTACAAGGCGCGCACCATTCTGCCCAAAATTCTAGCACAATGACTTGATCTTCTTTTTTTAAAGCTTTTTTGAGACTTTCATCTGTGAAAGTGGCAGTAGCTGTTGTTGAATCGGAAGTTTTGGAAACGCTTTTTGTACCAGAGCAGGCAGTAAGGATTAGGAACGAGAGAGGAAATAGTAGATATTTCATTAAAGATAGAACTGTATTTATAGTTTGGATCAATATAGATTCGTCTGCTTAGTGATTGGGTAGGAAAGGGCATTTATCTTCTGTTGGGTCAGCAATTTTCATTACGGATGTTGAGGTGGAAAACGATAGACTTTTGAAGTTTGAAATACTCTCAAGAATCGAATTTTCAAGAGGTCAAAACTTCAAAAGTCTTAGCAGCTATTCGTCAAAACTTGCTAAGGTGAGAATTGTCAATTTTAAACATAATTTATAAGAATCATGGAATTACGAAATCAATCCACGACCACAAAGCGACGCCTTCTACCCTCTGTATCTCCAATTAAATACATACCAGCAGGTAAATTAGAAATGTTAATTTGGAGCGTCTTGCGCAGATTTTCACCACTCATTCGCCGAATCACTTGATTATAAGCATCTAAGATGTAAAGATCAGCAGTAGTTGGTAAATTTTTGTAACTTAAATTGAGCACTTCGTTTCGCTGTACGGGGTTTGGATAAATTGACAAGTCTGCTATTTGTGTTTTTAGTTTTACGGAAAGCACTTTGGAATACTCAAAACTGCTGTCTTGATCTACTTGCTTCAAGCGATAATAGTAAGTATTACCAGCCGAAACGCGAGCGTCTTCATAATCGTAATTTGTTTTGCTGATCGTCGTTCCCATACCCAAAATTCTAGCGATGCTCTTGAAATCTTTGGCATTTTCGCTTCGTTCCAGCTCAAAATGACTGTTGTTGAACTCACTAGCTGTTGCCCAGTTCAATTGCACAGAATTTTGCACCGCTAAGGCATCAAACTCAATCAATTCAACAGGTAAAATGAAGTCTTCAATCGTCACCAAATGCGTCGCACCTTCCAGAATATTACCATTGCTGTCGGTTTCAAAACACATGATCGTTCCCGTTCGATCAATGGACACACCAACTTCATCATCCCAACGCACAGTAATACTGGACGTACCTTGTCCACTCAATATCGTACCTTTGGTGATGTCCCAACAATAGGTACTGCCCGCCGTAGGATTGACGACAAAATATTGGTTGTTAGCTCCCGCTCCATAGCTCCCAACACTTTCACTATCACAATCATCCAATTGAGTACTCATCGCACCAGCAATCGTAATATCATCCGAGACTTGAGTGACCAAACCCCTTGATCTAGACAAAAAATCAATAGATTCATTAACAATATAATCAAAGTTTTCATCGGGTTCGCCCGTTGAACCAAAATCTCCGTTGCCGCTATCCGTTGTTTTATCCAACCAAAAGGTGTGTTCTTCATTACAAAGTACGCGTGCTTCCCAATCGGGCGCGTTGCTGCCCAGTGCATTTAGTCTTTCTCGCATTGGATAAGTACCAAAAACATCTGGCAAAAAAAGATTAGCTAAAATGGCAAAAAGTGGATCATCTTGAAAAGGAGGCGCGACATCGGGCGATACCGTTTCATCTACTTCCCCATGCAACAAAAGACAAGGCTCGTCGTCCGTCTGTGTACCTGATAGACCATCAATCACATCAGGGTCGTTCACGCCGCCCCAAAGCATAATGGAGCCTTCTACATCTCCATCAAAAGTCCCATTACCTACTAATGCATTCGCACCACAATCTACACAACCCAAGTCGCTAAAAAATAATCCGCCAAAGCTGTCACTTGGTCTTTCTGCATCTTCCATATAAGCCACATTTATAGAAATGATACCTCCCGCACTAGAGCCCGCAAAATAAATGTCATTTGGATTGATGCCGTAAGTAGCCGCATTGGCTTTCATAAAGCGAACGGCGGAGCGGGCATCTTGTATCGCTTTGTAAGGTCCTCGTTCGGGTCTGAAAACCAGCGCATCTCCCAATATTTCTTTACGATAGTCAATGCTGGCACACACAAAACCCATTTTTGCTAGCGTCTCGCACCAAAGCACCGCAGAATCTGTATCCTTAGCACCGTTGACGAAGCCGCCAGGATGCGCCCAAAATACGAGCGGACGATTGCTTTCCGTATCACTGCTAGGTGGTAGATAAATATCCATTGTGAATTGCGTTGTTCCATTGTCCGAATAGACTACATCTTGGATCAGTTGATTGCTAGAAAAGAAATCGCGAGAACGATAGCGAATACTCGGATTTTCTGGATCGCAATCCGCATTTTGAGAAAAAATAGGACTTATGAATAACAAGAGGAAGGAAAGAATGGCTAGTTTCTGCATATTACCATGAATTTAGGTGTGAATATAGAGATTATTACAATATATTTCCGTTTCTTGTTTCAGAAGCTAATATGGATTCTATGAAAAAGATACGACTACTTGTTCTCGCTTTCCTTCCTTGCATTTTTTGTCTTGCGCAAACCAATGCGGATATTTTGATCTCTATTGATAAAGAAGCCTTGCGCTTGGTGGAGCGAAAGCCCAATACGCCTTTTCTACAAAACATGGAGCGCCGCTTGTTTGATTTGGTTGGTGCAAATGCGGATTTGGTGCGTAAAATCTACGAGACGCCCCAAGCAGTAGGTATCGCGTCTGAAAATGAACTCTTGGCTTTTGTGGAAGTAGTGGACGAAGCTTTACACATTGGCGTACAATTTTCGCTGGCAGATGCAACACTTTTTGAGGCGAGCGTTCAGCAGTATGGGATAGATAACCTAAAAAACATAAAGCCTATAGACGAGAGTATAGAAAGCGAAACAATTAAAGCGGCACTTTTGGCGCAGCGAGCAGATTTGATAGAAAAGCGAAAAGCATTGTTTGAGGTGCACACATTAGAAAATGGCGTTCGCTATTTGGATCAAAACGACTACATATTGGCATGGACGGACACGGATGCTTTTGTTTTGAAAACCAACCTACTCAATTCGCAAAATGAACTCGCCAATTATTCAGGGACGGATGCCGAGTATTACGCTGCTCGAAAAACGATAATCTACAATGCGCAGCGCAGCTATCTATCGCAATTGCGTCCGATCACTTGGCAAAATATGTCCCACGACGTTTTCGCCATAATCCATCAAGAAGGTGCTAGCCTTTTAAACGCCTCGGAAGAAGCAACGGGACGTGGTGCGCCCCTGCACTTGTTGTTCGACCAAGCAGTTGTTTTAGAGGAAACGGATTATCAGTTGCAGATTGATTTTCTTTCTGATCAAATTGATGTTCAACTCTTGCAAGGCGAGGTATCGGTGCAGCAAAAGTCTTGGACGAAGGCAGAATTGACTAGAAATCATCCTGACATCAATTGGACGACACTAGAAGATAGTTTAGCCGTTTGGTTTAAGGTATTGGGGGAAAGATTTCGCTAGGTTTATGGCTCTTGTTTCAAGAATACTCATAAATCATTAATCAAATAAATCATCAATCATACATCCGATGGTTTTTAGCTGTTCTTATTCGATTTCTGTCTATTAGACTTGATGCGTCATTGACAGTCAAGAAGTTATGAAAGGAAATTGGGAGCAATTTGTCAAATTTCCAAAATTTGATAAATTTATACTCTCACAAACATCTGATTATCAGCTATTTAATTTTTTAGTGAAGATAATCGTGACGCATCAACTCTATTAACCCAATCACAAGTAATCAAAAACTAAAATTATCAATCAAATCAAAAGGATTCAATTTTAATAAATCCAATCTAAACGTAATCCTTTCTAGCAAGCCTTCTCGCCCATTTGCATTGTGGTTGTCATTGATAGCAGAAGATTCCAACACGGGTACATAGATTTCAAATATATTTTTCACCACAGGCAGTACAAAGCCTGCGCTGTAATAAAAATCACCCGAGCCACTTTCGGGCGCAGCGTAAGCTACATCACCAAAGACATCCACGGGCAAAGCACCAGGCAAAGTAGAGCGCAAACCCGCACTCAACATCCAATTATTCGACGCACCAACGCTCGTGAGCGTTTTGAAGCCTGCATCTTTGCTGAATATTTGGTGGCGCAATAAGCCTTCCGTGGCAGAGCGCGCAAAAAGTACTTGATCGTGTAGATAATCTTGCTGAAAAGTACTGGTCGTATTGCCAGTGAGCAAGAAAGAAGGACGAACGCCTGCCTCCGCCGCTGCTATGCCATCAAAGTCGAAAAAGTAGCCACCGAACAGTCGCACACGCATGCTTTTTTCGCGCTCTTGATACGGAAATCGTTGGGTATAAGTGCCGAATATTTTGGTAAAAGATGCAGCTTGTTCTAGAGTCGCAGAAAGCAAAATTGGACTGAGTGCATCCTCTTTTTCCAGACGATAATTTAATTCATTGACCGCATAAGATTGCTGATTTCTAGTGATTGCATCTGTATCTATATGAACTCTGCCAAAGTCTCTTTCGATATTAATGTAGCGATAAGAAATACCTTGTTGCCAAGCACTCGTTGGTGTTTTTTTGCCTAGCTTCACTTCGATTTGGGGCGCAAATTTGGTGAAGTAATTGTGGAAGTCAAATGTTTCGTTGTAGCTATAGCTGAAAGTTCTGCCGTTCAGTTGTAAAGAAATACGTTCGATGGCATCATTGGCAGGATAGATATTATAGCGCAAACTCCCAACACCCGTCAAGCGTTGTGAAGAAAAGCCATACATAGGGGTTGCGATGAACTCAAAATTGCGGAAAGGAATACTTTTGTTGTGTACGCCAATGCCCAACATGAATTGATCGTATTGATTCCAACTCAAAGCGGGAAAAAGAGAAATCGAACGCTTTTGATCGTCCTCTATTTGAACCAAAAGATTGATTTTGGGTGTAATAGCTTTTTTTCGATTGTCTGTTCTGTCCACATCCAAGGTGACTCGCTCGACATCCAAGACGAGATCATCGTAGTCCATTGCAGGAAAGTTAACCGTTCCATTTTTTTCGATGCCTTCGTACCATTTGCTAGCAATCACTTCACCATCTTTTATCGCAGCAATTGGAAAAGGCGCAGCGATTTCTGCTTTGTTTTTGATGCTCACTTGCAATTGATCGCCTGCTTTTCTCACTTCTGTCAAAGCATAATCCACTTTCTGATTCGAATAGAGATAGCCGTCAAAAAACCAAGATAGATCTTTACCCGTGCTCGCCTCCAAAATTGTCCTAAAATCCGCTGGATAGGGATGTTTAAATTTCCACTGCTTGTAATAGCTTCGCATAGCATCATCGAAAGCTTCTAAACCAAGATAATTGGCTAGATGCTCCATTGCCAAGGCGGGTTTGAGGTAAGCACTAATGCCATAATTGATACTGGTGAAATCATTAGAAGTGTTATTCGGAGCTTGATCTAAATTGCGCCTTGCTTGGACCAGGTATGCCAATTCAGATACATCCATTTCAGAACTACCTAAAAAGAACTTTGGAATCACATCCCCTAAAGAACTGGTGCTGTAATTTTCTTTCATGTACCTATACTCATAATAGGAATTCATGCCTTCATCCATCCAAGGATATACACGTTCATCGGAAGCCAAAATACCGTAAAACCAATTGTGTCCGACTTCGTGCGTGATGACTTCATCCAGTGCTTTTCTCGTTCCTGATAGACCAATCACGGTGATCATTGGATATTCCATACCACCGCCAGCACTCAACGCACTTTGCACCGCAGTAGCTTGCGGGTAAGGGTACTCACCCACTTTATCAGAATAAAATTTAACCGAGCGATTGACGTATTCAATGGCATCTTCCCACAGTTCTTCTTCCTCTTCCGTGAACATGATCCAGGTATCCACTTTTTTCCCAGATGGTAGCAGCACATTGCTTTTCACTACCCTAAATCGCTTATCCGCAAACCAAGCAAAATCGTGGACATTTTCGGCAGTGTAGCGCAGTGTTTTTCTTTTTTTGCTAGAAGGAGGAAAAGCATTATCGGCAAGAAATTTGTTTTCGTAATTGTTAAAATAAGCTTCAGTGGCGGCGATTCTTTCTTCCAAAAAAGCTTTTTCACTTTTGGTCTGTAGTGTACCCGTTGCTCCTACTACATAGTTGTCGGGTAGCGTAATCGAAACATCAAAATCGCCAAATTCTGAATAAAATTCTCCTTGATCCAAATAGGGCATTGGATGCCAGCCTGCGCGGTCGTAAACCGCAGGTTTTGGATACCATTGGGTCATTTGATAAGAATCTTCCACATGCCCCAAACGAGAAAAAGAGGCTGGAATTTTGAGCGTAAAAGGCGTTCTGATTATCAAGCTACTGCCTGACGACAAGGGCGATTTTAGTTCCAATTTGGCGATGTCTGGCTGATTGTTCCACGTATTCCAATCTACTGTTTCTCCATTCACTTGAAAGTTCAAATCAGACAAAGCACCCAATTCCTTTTTCTTCGCAAAATAAAATTTTGTGCTGCCCGTGCGCAGTTTCTGCTGTGCAAAAGCTGTCTCTTTATTGGCGTAGGCATTGGGCCAGAGGTGCATATAAATTTCATTCAGTTCATCGGGCGAGTTGTTGATGTATTCCATTTCAATCGTACCCACCAAAACGTGCAAACTATCATCCAATTGCGCATCAATTTTGTAATTGACTTGCTGCTGGAAGTAGGTGTTTTGTGCGGAGATGATTTGGGGGTTACATAATATTGCGAGTAGAAAAAGGAGGCGGTTTTGCTTAAGAAAAGTCATTAGGACAATTTGTAACTGTTAGTGAGTTTGAATAATACGCTTGACGGACTAAAAAGTAACTTAGGCAGTACAAAAAAGTTGAGGAAGCAACTACAGTTAGGCTAAATTCTATTCATAAGTATGCTCAAAAGAACCAGAAGAAATTGAGATTTTTCATTCTCCTGATCTGATTAAATGCCTCCTTCAATTTGAAATGCACGGCTGGATATTTCCTGATTATAACGGAATGCAGTGGTTAGTAAATGCTATGATGGAGTTTCATAAGTGTTGAAATTCCATATACTTCGCTGCTGACGCAGCGAAGGGAACTTCAGAAGGGAGAGATGAATCGGCGGTAAAACCGCGGATTCATCTCTCCCTCCAAAAGGATTTTCGCGCCGAAGGCGCAGAAAACATCTCAACTTGCTGATTCTTAGAGACTTTTTTCTTTCACTGCAAAACGTTACAATCAGGATATTTCCTTTTTTATTAGCGTAAAAAGTTAGAATCTATTCGTATTTTACTTTCCTTTTAAAAATAGTACTATATTTGATAAACATGATTGCTGAATTGGTAATTAAAAAATGGAGAATTGAAAATGGACAAAACTAATATATTGAAAACGAAACACTCCCATAGTTAAAAATATAGGCTTGTTGCGCTGCCATCTTTTTCATCTAAGGCAGACAAGTCCTAAGATGGTGTCGCTTTCCTGGTCAATACTTTTCAATCTAGTTGTCTAATTAAACGCATGCTATTCATCTGATAATGAATGTTTTACAAATAGTTAATTTTCAGGTTTTAATCATTCGTTTTTAATTTAGCGATCATATAGTTAACACCCATCACTTAAAACTTGATGCCTACTACTTTGACAAAAACAAAATATAATGAACCGACGTAAATTCGTACAAAACAGTGTGTTGGGTGCCTCCGCTATGACCGTATCTAGTACCACTTCTTTTGCCAAGTCTAGTACTGCTTCTTCTACCAAAGCATATGACTATCGACTGAAATATGCACCGCATTTGGGAATGTTCAAAAATAGTGCGGGCAAAGATCCAATCGATCAGTTGAAATTTATGGCAGATCAAGGATTCAGGGCTTTTGAGGATAATGGAATGAAAGGGCGGGACGTAGAATTACAGGAAAAAATGGCAAAAACCATGCAGCAACTAGGCATGGAAATGGGGGTCTTTGTGGCGCACAAAATCTATTGGAAGGAAGCCAATCTAGCGAGCGGAAAAGAAGACAAACGCGCCGAATTTTTGGAAGATATTAAGAGCTCCATTGAAGTAGCCAAGCGTGTGAATGCCAAATGGATGACCGTTGTACCAGGTTATGTAGATTTAAAATTGAATCCTGCCTACCAAACTGCCAATGTAGTCGAAAGTCTAAAACAAGCGAGTGCTTTACTAGAGCCACACGGCATCGTCATGGTGCTAGAGCCGCTCAATTTCCGAAATCATCCTGGTATGTTTTTGGCAGAAAGTCCGCATGCTTATTTGGTTTGCAAAGCAGTGAATAGTCCTTCTTGTAAAATACTATTCGATATTTATCATCAGCAAATTACGGAAGGTAATTTAATTCCAAATATTGAAGCTTGTTGGGATGAAATTGGTTATTTCCAAATCGGTGACAATCCAGGTCGTAAGGAACCTACCTCTGGCGAAATCAATTACAAAAACATCTTCAAATATATCCATGAAAGGAAATTTGAAGGTATTTTAGGTATGGAACATGGCAATGCAAAAGAGGGGAAAGCAGGTGAAATGGCTTTGATTAGAGCTTATCAAAGCGTTGATCAGTTTTGATGCAAAGCTAGGGGTTGAAGTGTTGAAGACTTACAATCCTATCAACTGTTTGTAATACTTTCTCTATTTTTGCAGCCTAGAACAGAAAACGATTCAGTTGAAAAAAACATTCTGCATATTTATAGTTCTGATTAGTATCGAGTCCTTGTTACACGCACAACAAAGCGGTAATCCTTTTGAGATAGTAGATAGATTGGAGGTAGTGGATGATGCGCCGTTCAATACGGTAGCTGTTGTCGATTCTAGTCTAACGAATTCGATTGTAGTAGAAGATACCAATGCACTTGAAGATATCGCTGCTTCAACAGTGAATGAAGATGAAATTAAATCAATACCATCAACTGTTGCGGAAGAAATGCTTGCTGACTCTAATAATCCTTTTGAGATTTTAGCTCGCACTCCAAAAGCTGCTCTCACGGATGTAAATCCAAGCTTAGTAGTAGTTGAAAAAAACGATGGAGTCGAGATATCAGAGCCAATGGTAAGGGAGAAGCCAAGCGGTAAAAGAGACCGTTTTTTGGAAGATATCCAGCCAGCAGGAAAAGCGGACAAAGAACAACAACAAGGACAGTTTTTTGGATTGATGTTACTTACCTTGATACCCGTCACGGTACTTTTTATGATTTTTCGTGCCTTTTTTGGCAGAGCCTACGAAAACATTATAAATGCTAGTACACTTAGCCGAAGCTATCGAGAATATGCGGGGGCATCTGTCATACCGCTGAATATTTGGCATCTCGTTTTTTTGCTTAACTTAGGCGTTTTTGCCTCTCTGCTTATGAATCATTACGCAGTAGCTTTTACACAGCAGCCACTCGTCAATGCCCTAATTTGCATTGCTCTTGTTAGTCTATTGATTTTTGCTAAAAGAATATTTCTCGCTTTTTTGGGTGAAATTTTTCCCTTTAAAAAAGAAATGCAGCTCTACCGATACTTGATGCTATTATTTGGCATCATGACGGGGATTTTTCTGGCACCGATCAATATTGCCTTGATTTACGCTAGCCCCAATGTACTAAAGGCACTGATCTATGGCTCTTTATTTGTTTTGCTAGCACTTTATTTGGTGCGTTCCTACCGAGCCTTGGTTATCGGCAATCGCTTCTTAGTTTTGGACAGATTTCACTTTTTGTTGTATATTTGCGCCGTCGAAATTGCACCTATAGTTATTTTGGTAAAATTAGGTTCGATCTATTTGTCATAATTAAAGTTGTGCGTTTCTAAACAATTTCGAAGTTATATTTCCTTTCATTACTAGACACTTTTTTTTTGGAAACTTTTATTGCATAGAAACGCTATTTCTGTCCCAAGACCTTCTCGAATTTTTTCGTATTAAAAATTCATTTTGTACGCATATAAATTAAAAAGTGTCTAGGAGTGAAATATTTCCTTACTCCTTTCACAGATGAGAGGTCGGTATTTTGAAAGAAAATTAGTATTTGGATGGCAGCAGAAGGACAAGCGCAGCAAGAAAGCTATAAGCGAGTAAAAACAATATTAGTATCACAACCCAAACCCGAGCGTTCTCCTTATTACGAATTGGAAGAAAAGTATGGACTTCAAATTGATTGGCGTCCTTTCATCCACGTAGAGGGATTGAGCGGTAGAGCATTTAGAAAGCAACGTGTTCGACCTGATGAATATTCTGCTATCATTCTGACCAGTAAGAATGCCGTGGATCATTTCTTCCGAGTTTGTGAAGAAATGCGAATCAAGATGTCTCAGAATACCAAATATTTTTGTCTAACAGCAGCCATTGCTAACTATCTACAGAAGTTCATCATCTATAGAAAACGCAAAGTTTTCATTGGTAAGAAGCTTATTACAGATTTAGCACCCGCCTTGCAAAAGCACAAGAACAAAGAGAAATTTTTGTTGCCTTGCTCCAATCTAGGCAGCAAATATGTGTCTAATTATCTGAACGAGAATGATTTTGACTGGAAAGATGCCATGATGTATCAAACGGTGAGCAGTGATCTATCTGATCTGAGTGATGTGACCTACGATGTTTTGGTGTTTTTCTCTCCTTTGGGTATCAAGTCTTTGTATGAAAATTTCCCAACTTTCAAGCAAAACGATACGCGCTTGGCAATCTATGGCAATAGTACCAGCAAAGCAGTTACGGATAGAGGACTTGCGATCAACATTAAAGCACCCGCACCAGATGTACCGTCAATGACGGTGGCTTTGGATAATTACCTGCAAATATCTAATAAATAAGTAATTAGGGTTAGCATTCAGACCTTAAAGGTTTTTTGGGATTGACCATAAAAATAGCCACGAATGCACGAATGAATAGTTTATTTGATAGTAAATTAGCACCTTGAGTTATTTTCAAGGAAGGTAAAAAGGAACTTTTCCGACCTGCTCTACGCAATTCACCCCTAACCACTGAAATTAATGACCAACCCATTGGATCATTCTTATTCGTGCATTCGTGGCAAGAAAGCTTTCATATGTTAGCTACGTACAGGGCACGGACAAACAATTCAGCAACAACCTTCTCACTCTCATTTTGTCAATTTATCGATCGCTGCTTGGTTTTGTCCCTTTCCCCAATTCGGATGCAACTCAGACGCAGGCTGGTAACTTTCAAACTTTTGAGCAGCCATTTCAAATTGAGGTACTGCTTTTTCTTTACCACCACCCATAAAAGAAGGCATATTCAACCACTGCTGTCCTTGTAAATAATAGGCTCTAGGATTATTTTCATCTAATTTTCTTGCCTTTGCTAATGCTTCATCGACGCTGCCTGAAAATCTTGGCCCGTTCATCATCGGGCTACGCATGATTCTCACTTGATAGATATAAGCTTCTAAGACATACAATTCTGAATTTTCTCCTGCTAAGTGTTTAGCTGCCGCCAAAGTATTCGTAGCAACCCTCACATGTTGGTCAGCATCTTTGTTTTTGCCATTTTGTAGGTCTTGCCAAGCCAACATAATTTGACTATAGACCAAATAGTATTTCGGCAACCATTCTTCGGAAGCTACCTTAGTGATGCGCTCAAACTTGTTGGCAATGGCAGCTACTTCTTCGAGCGATTCTACTTGATGAATTTGTGCAACGGCTTCTTCCATAGCAGCAGTATAATTAGTATTCTGAGCAAAGACAACTGTTTGAGTCAAAAATAGTGTAAATACGAATGCGATTAATTTAGTCATGATATTGATGCTTTTTAATTTTATTATTCAAATACAATCGCAAGTTGAGGGAATCTTAGGTCGTTTAGCAGTAAAATAGAATGAGTTGTAGGAATTTGGGGATGAACTGTAAGGAAGTGCCTCCACTTTGTGGTAGCAAGTTCGTAAATGAAAACAACAATCCATTATTTTCTGCCTATGTACAAAGTAGCTGACTATTTGCGAATAGCAGTGGGATAGGATTTACAGTTTTTAGAGGAGCATCAACGGGAGCATTAGGCTTTTCACAATTGGAAATCGTGAATGGAGATTCGTTTTTTGCACCGTCCACAATATAGATATTAACGAAGGTGGCGTTGGAACTTCGACCAGCATTCAAGCAGGAAGGTGTTGGATCAAAAACAGATTAAGAACTTATGTACTGTATCAGAATACTTCATCTTGTCAAAAATTGAAGCATTTTTTTATGAAGGGTTTGCCAATAAATACACATACTTTTGAGAAGATTAGAGCGAACGACTACCTCTATGTGGATAAAACGCACTTCATTGAGCAATTGGTAAATCGTGATACCTACTACTTCTTGTCTCGCCCTAGCCGTTTTGGTAAGTCATTACTGCTGACTACTTTGAAAGCTTATTTTCAGGGTAAAAAAGCGTTGTTTGATGGTTTATATATAGCAGAAAAAGAGCAAAATTGGACGGTTTATCCTGTTATTCATATTGACTACTCTTTAGTTGAATATAAACAAGGGAAAACAGTTTTTCATAACAGCCCTCGATTTAATTTACAATACAATGCGGATCGTTACGATATAAAACTAAGCGAAACAACAGTCGCCAATGCTTTTGTAGAGTTAGTGTCTGCACTTCAAGCAAAATTTCGACAGAAAGTGGTTTTTCATCATCTTCTTACTCACTCCGCAAACTTTTTACAGGATTCACTAAAGCTGCTTTAATTGATTGAAAACTCACTGTCAAGAAAGCAACACCGATGACCAGCACGCCAGCCAAGGCAAAAAACCACCACTGAATTTGGATGCTATAAACGTAATTATCAAGCCATTGATCCATAAAATAGTAAGCCAAAGGAGACGCCACCAACAAAGCAATCATCACCAGCAGCAGAAAATCTTTGGAGAGCAAAGCTACAATGCCGCTGATGCTTGCGCCTAGCACTTTTCGGATGCCGATTTCTCTGGTTCGCTGTTCTGCCACGAAAGTAGCCATAGCAAATAGACCTAAACAACTAATAAAAATGGCGAGCAAAGCAAAGAAGCCAGCGAGCTTGCCCACTCTTTCTTCTTCTCCGAATTTTTGGGCATAATCAGCATCTACAAACTCGTATTCAAAGGGATTGTTGGGGTCGTATTTTTTGAAGGTTTTTTCTAGTGTCGTCAATGCTGCTTTTGGATTGGCGGATGGACTGATTTTGGCGATCAAATTGCTGGTTCGTTGATAATCTAATACAAAAAACATTTGATTGTGCGCCGTATAGGGCGACTGCATCACCATGTTTTTCACTACACCAATAATGGTATAATCTCCGTTGTCGCCCCACGTCATTTTTTTGCCTACGGGATCATCCATGCCCATGTATTTCACCGCTGCTTCGTTGATGACAAACGCCATGCTATCCGTCCCAAATTCTCTCGAAAAGTCGCGTCCTTCTACTACTTCCCAGCCAATTGTCTTTCCAAAATCGTGACTGACGCGCATCGACCAAAACTGGTTTTGCATATCGGCAGGTCTGCCTTCCCAATCCAAGCCGCCATTGGTCGTAAAATTTCTAGTAAGGGGTGAAGCAGTAATTGACAGTTCTTCAATGACCCCACTTTGGCGCAGTTCATTCCGAATCAAATCGTATTTTTCATTGATGATTGGGTTTTTGATGGGGACATTGACCAGTCCATTTTGCTGATAACCGATCGGACGGTCTTTGACGTATTGGATTTGACTAAAAACGACGACCGTGCCAATAATGAGCACCACGGAAACCGTAAATTGCAAAACGACTAAGGCTTTGCGAGGTACTGCCGCCAATTTGCCCACTTTAAAAGTGCCTTTGAGTACTTTGACGGGTTTGAAAGAAGACAGATAAAGCGCAGGATAGCTGCCCGAAACGATACCCGTTAGTAGTGCAAAACCGATGCTGGACGCCCAGAAAATAGGATTTGCCCAAGGCAAGTGCATTTCTTTTCCTGCGACTTCATTGAAGAAAGGCAATAGCAGTAAAACCAAGGTGATGGAGCATATAAAGGCAAAAAGAGCGAGCACTACCGATTCACTGAAAAACTGAGCAATCAGTTGTCCGCGACTTGAACCTACCGATTTGCGAATACCGACTTCTCTGGCTCGTTTCTCGGAACGTGCTGTACTCAAATTCATGAAATTGATACACGCTAATAATAAGACAAATACACCGATGATACCAAACAACCAAACATAGGTAATGCGTCCGCCCGTATTGATACCTTCCTCAAATTCGCTGTACAAATACCATTTAGACATCGGATGCAAAAAGAGTTCTGGCTTGTACTCCTTTTCTTCGGGCGAATTGTCCAGTTTTACATTTTTGATTCTATCTGATACCTGCGCAAAGGTAGCTTGTGGTGCGATTTGCACAAAGGTTTGAAACCAACTATTGCCCCAGCCCAACCAATCGGGCAGTCCCTTTTCATAGAGCTTCCAAGGCGCGATAAATTCCAACTCACCAAAGCTAGAATTGCTAGGTAAATCTTTGTAAACGCCCGCTATTGTGAGCAAGTTATCGTTGCCTAGCCGGATGCTCTCATTAATTGGATTGGCATCACCAAAAAAAGACTTGGCAGCGGAAGCAGATAGCAAAATCGAATTGACGTCATCTAGCACATTTCGAGTGCCGTGTATCATTTCCAGTGCCAGCAAATCAGGCGCGCCTGCTTCCATGAAACTACCTTTTTTATTGAAAATTTGCTCCTCTTTTGCCATGGTATTACCAAAGATGAAGCTGGAACGGACGACTTGCTTGAAGTTGCTGCCATATTCTTCCCGCAAAACGGGGGCAAGTGGCTTGGGCGTGGTGATGCCCGTCGTGATGCCGTTGTTGTAGGTCTGGTTTTGCATCACTCTAGCGATGTGGTCGTAATGCGCATAGTTCTTATTGTAGTTCAATTCACTCCACATCCACAGTCCAATCACAATCGTCACTGCCATACCCAATGCCAGTCCACCGACATTGATGAGGGAGAAAAATTTGCTTTTCCACAGGTTTCTGAGGGCGACTTTGATATAATTTTTTAACATAGTGATTTCTTTTTTATTCGTTTCGTAATGATTTTACTTCATTGAGGTACTGAATGAACCAATTATTGGTTATTTTTGTAAAACCTATGATAAATACTTATTGAATATGATGTTTAGCAAAATGAGCAATTTACAACTAGAGTTACTTGAACTTTATAACACACCTATCTCTAATGAAGAACTCAAAGATATTAAGCAACTATTGAGCTTATATTATGCTCAAAAAGCTATTGCTGCTGCTGATGCAGTATGGGAAAAGCAAAATTTATCCAATCATGTTATGGAACAATGGATGAATAAAAAAATGCGCACTCCATATCTTACCCAGAAAGCATTTCTGGACAAGCCTACCGCCATATGATTGCGATTTTAGACACCAATGTTCTATTAGTTTCTATATCTTCAAAATCAGAAAGCCATCCTATCTTTATAAAGATTATTCAAGGGGATTACTCTATCGCCGTTTCAACGGATATTCTTCTTGAATATGAAGAAAAGATTGAAGAGCATATGGGGCTGGAAGTAGCACAAAACACCATGAAAGCTTTGCTCAGATCGCCTTATGTATTTCAAGTTCCGATCTATTACTTCTGGCAATTGATTACTAAAGATCCAGACGACAATAAGTTCTCTGACTGTGCAGTAGCTGCCAATGCAGATTATCTAGTAACAGATGATAAAGACTTCAACGTTTTGAGTCTTATTGATTTTCCCAAAATTCAAGTTATTTCCAAAGCTGATTTTCTAGCATTGTTACAAGAAATGTAAGCTATTCATTCCGTAAACTTTTCACTGGATTCGCCAAAGCTGCTTTCACAGATTGAAAACTCACGGTAAAAAAAGCAATACCAATCGCGGCTACGCCCGCCAGCGCAAATACCCACCATTGTATATGGATACTGTAAGTGAATTTATCCAACCAAGCATTCATCGCGTACCAAGCAATCGGGGCAGCGATGACGAAAGCTAGCAAAACCAACTTTAAAAAATCTATCGAAAGCAAGCTGACTAGACTGCTCACACTTGCGCCCAGCACTTTTCGAATACCGATTTCTCGACTTTTTTGTTTGGCGAGAAAAGTGATTAGGGCGAATAATCCAAGGCAGGCAATCAAAATGGCGAGAATGGCACAAGCTGCAAAAATGTCGCCTGTGCGTTTTGTGTCTTCGTACATTTCGGCATAAGATTCGTCGAGGAAAGTATAGCGGAAACCTTGGTTGGGCATGAATTCATTCCAAATATTTTCAATCTCACTTACCGCTTTCGACATTTCGTTTCCATTGATTCTAGCAGCAATGATTGCACTATTGTCACTTCGACTAAAGAGCACAATAGGTTGGATTTCTGCTCGCATATTTTCGTAATGAAAATCTTCTACCACGCCAATGATATTCCAAGGTCTAAAGTTGCGGATTTGTTTGCCGATCGGATCGTCGAGTCCCAGCTTTTTCACCATCG
Source organism: Bacteroidota bacterium (assembly GCA_039201015.1). Taxonomy (GTDB): domain Bacteria; phylum Bacteroidota; class Bacteroidia; order Chitinophagales; family Saprospiraceae; genus JAAUTG01. The sequence goes on from JBCCRX010000022.1 coordinate 20,812, forward strand.
TTTGATTGACGATGACAGAAATAGAATCAGCGGAAGAATCTTCGTAGAAATTCCTACCTTCCACGATCTTCATTTTCATCGTAGAAAGGTAGTTATCTGCCACTCGCCAGTTTTGTCCACTCACGCCCTGGTTGACATTTTGCTGCCCTTCTATCCACCATTGATTACCATTTCTCATTGTTCCGTCCACAGGGAAGGAACTGCTACTCGTCACGCTTTCCACGGCCAGCAAGCGATCCACTTCTTGCTTAAATGCTTCACTTCTATCGCCTAAAGCGGATGCGCCTTGCACCATCAACACTTGCTCTTTATCAAAGCCAATTTTCCTGTTGAGGATGAATTGCATTTGCGAATAGACCACTACTGCACTGATAATCAATACAATAGAAACGACAAATTGAAAAACGACCATCGTGCTTCTCAGGCGTGTATTTTTACTCCCTCGACTCAATTCTCCTTTTAGTACATGAATTGGTTTGAAAGCAGAGAGATAGAAAGAAGGATAAGTACCCGCTAGTAAGCCGATGAATAAAGTCAACACAAGCAAAGCAGGCGCGAACCACCATTCGAGCAAAGGTAATTCTAGTGATTTGTCGGCCAAGCGATTGAAAAAAGGCAAGGTAAAAAAGGACAAAGCCGCACCAATGACGATAGAGATCGCTGCGTACAAACTCGATTCGGTCAAAAATTGGCGGACTAAATCTGACTTTACAGAACCTACGACTTTGCGTACGCCCACTTCTTTGGCGCGGTTAGAAGCTTTGGCAGTGAATAGATTAATAAAATTGATGCAAGCCAACAGCAATATAAAGCCTGCAATGGCTCCAAACAAGCGCACCACCCGAATATCGCCGTGCTGATAACTATCAAAAACACCTTGCGATTTTAAGTAGGCATCGCCTATGGGCTGCAATTCAAAAGTGCGGTATTTTTGTAGGATTTCTGCGAGTGGATTTTGCGTATCTAAATTGTATTTGATCATGTAGTCCTCCTTCACGCCCAACAACTTTTCCTCCAAAGCCGCTACATCCACATTGGGATACAAGCGCACAAGGACATCGTAGTTTTGACAGCACCAATCCGTCTGTTCGCCTGGCCAGAATTCTTCTCCTTCCATGGTCAAAATGAAATCGTACTGCACATGACTTTGGATAATATTTTCGCTAACTCCACCTATGGTGTAAGCCTCTTCCATATTTTCATTTAAAATAACGCGCTCTCCTACGGGGTCTTGATTGGGAAAATATTTATCCGCTATTTTTTTGGAAATGACCAAAGACCTCGGCTGGCTCAATGCTTCTTGTTGTGTTCCGTAAAGCATCGGAATTTCGAGTATATCTAGGAGCGAAGCATCGGCGTACATGAAATTCTCCTCGAAGTTGCTTTGCGTCTGGTCGGCTCTTCTGAACTGATTTTCGCCTGCCAAAAACCAATCGCGCGAGATCATACGAGCGGATTTTTCAATTTCTGGATATTCTCTATCCAATACATCCTTGATTTCCGCAGCAAAGGACATCCATTTCACGGCAGTAGAGGACTCTTTTTGCGTCTGAATGAACTCTGGATTAGTGGACACATTCAGCAGCCGATAAATGCGGTCTTGCTGTGCGTAGTGCCGATCGTATTGCAATTCATCTTGCACAAACAGTAAAATCATGATAAAGGCAGCAATGCCAATCGCAAAACCACTGATCTTAATAAAAGAATAGGTCTTGTTTTTGAGGATGTTTCGGTAGGCGATTTTTAAGTTGTTTTTAAGCATGATGATATTTTTTGTCATTGTATTTTTGGTGGCATTTGAGCTGAAAATTGTGTATTTTTACAGAAAGAACTGGGATATGGAAGAAATTAAGCAAAAGACAATATTTAAAAACAGTGCAGAAGTACTCGATCATTATGGTCTAGATTTTGATTATCAAGAATTTATTAATTATGATGAAATAACTCCTGTTGATATTCCAGATCATTTTTTGAAAGATTTAAAATTCTCCTTGTCCAATAGAGGAAAAGATGATAAAGAATTTTATGGATCTGAATTTCTTATCGTTCCCTTTCTCAAAGAAGCATGGAAATTGCATCCAAAAGTTTTCCTATTTAGCCATCCTTACCTTCAGGTCAACGACTTTACGCTTTACCCTGATTATGTCGTCACGGCGCGCTCTCGTTCAGGCATTAAAATTTTTCAAAAGCCTATCTTAATGACGGTTGAAGCCAAGGACGAACAAGTAGAAAAGGGTTGGTTCGATGCACTGCTTCAAATGGTAGCCGCTCGTGAACTTAATAGTACAGATCGAGTACCCATTCAAGCGATCGTTACTACCGCTGATTTTTGGTATTTTGGTAAATTGGAAAATCAAAGTTTTATTCGTCATCCTTTTCCAGTTGGTATCACTGATCCAGAGCTTTTGCTAGGTGTTCTTTCCTATCTCTTCGGTAAATGTGAGGAATACGCTGAGCTGCTAAAGTAGTATCATTCATTCCGCAAACTCTCTACAGGATTCGCCAAAGCCGCCCGCACACTTTGTACGCTCACCGTCAGCGAAGCAATACCAATTGCCGCCACACCCGCGAGCGCGAATACCCACCAAGGTATCTCAATGCGATAGGCGAAATCTTCCAACCACTGCGACATAGCATAGTAAGCCAAAGGCGTAGCAATAAAAATGGCGAATATAATAAGTGGTACAAAGTCTTTAGAAATTAAGCCGACGATGTGAGCGACGCTCGCGCCCAGCACTTTTCGGATACCAATTTCTTTGGTGCGTTGCTCCACGGCGTGCATCACTAAACCCAGTAAGCCTAAGCAAGAAATAAAAATGGCAAGAAAAGCTCCCACGCTGACCAGTTGTCCCAAGCGGCGATCTTCGGCGTAGAAAGAGCGATAATAATCATCTACAAAATGATAAACGAAAGGACTTTTGGGAAAATGTTCCTTGTAAATGGACTCAAGTTGTGCTAGTTGCGTACTGCTGGTTTCGCCTGCCACCTCTAGCGTGAACCAGACTTGATTTAGACTGGGTGCTAATGCGATTGGCTCCATGCTTTGATGCAAAGAAGATTGATTATAATCTTCTATGACGGCTAAAATTTCTCTTTCTTGAATTTCTCCGTTGTATTGAAAATAGATGACTTCATTCACTGCCTCCATTGGGTTTTCAAAGCCTAGATGCTTGGTCGCGGTTTCATTTAAAATGATTTTTTTATGACTCCACCAGCCATTTCTAACCATTTCGGGCGTTGGAGCATTGCCTGCTAAAATATCCACTTCAAAGACCTCCAAAAAGTCTTCATCAATGAACATGGTATTGATCTGTTCTCCACCTTCCAATGCTCGTTCTCTGTCTTTATTGAATTGCATAGACATATTATACCCTCTACCAGGATTACCGCCATTGCCCGTCATCCTTTTCACGAAAGCCAATTGTTCTATTTGCTCTACGAAGGCGTCCCTGATCGTCATCCAATCCTCACCGTAGTTGCCAGGTCCAGTAAATGCAAGTCGTTTTTCGGTGGCAATACCCGTGTCTTTATTTTCTAAATAGGCTATTTGCATCAACATGATCGCCGTCCCTGCAATGAAGGCTATGGTGATGCCAAACTGTGCAGTGACCAGCGTTTTACGCATTAAAATGCCTTTTTTGGAACGCAAAAAACTGCCCTTCAAGACCAAGGAAGGATTGAAACCCGTCAACACAAATGCCACGTAGAATCCTGCAGTCAAACTTGTTAGCGATACAAAAGCTAGCGTTCCTAGCACGGTTTTCCAATCAAGTAAGGCGAATAAACTCAAGGGATAATCCACCAAGTAATTGAAAAGCGGCTGCAAAAGAAAACATAGGCCAATTGCAAGTACCGTGCTAAGCGCCGTCAAGACGAAAGTCTCCGTCAATTGCTGTTTGATAAGGTGAGCGCGAGCTGCTCCAATGACTTTTTTGACCGAGACGCTGTGGGCTTTTTTCAAAGATTGGGCGGTGGATAAATTGATGTAATTGATCCAAGCAATCGCTAGAATCAAAATGGCTAGCAGCAGCAAAAACCAAACCAATCGAGCATTGCCCACAGAAGGCAATTCGCTGTCTAAGTGCATATCTGACACAGATTGTAGTGCAATTTTTAATTCCTGTTGGGTATCGCTTTCAGGAAATAAAGACTTGCGATAAGCGATCAAATTATCCGCTACTTCGGCATTAGATAAAGTGAAAAAGCTGCTGCCATAATTGCTGCTCAAGGTATTGAGATCGAGCCAAGTATTGTAGCCTAAATATTCTTTGGATTCAAAAGTAGAAATGGAAGCCAAGACCGCAGCTCCTACGTCTGAATTAACAGAAAAGTCTTCAATGACACCTGTGATGCGGAAAGGATGTTCGCCAAATTGGTTGATGATTTTCAGACTTTCGTTTACCACATCCGTCGTCTGGAAGTATTGTAAGGCAGCAGATTGGGTCAACACGATCGTCTGAGGAGCAGTCAAATCGGGTGTACCTTCCAGCGTAGCGGTGGGAAATATTTTCAAAAAGTCATCGTCCACGAAAGCCATATCATTTTGCCTGAAAGTGGTGGGGGTGCCTTGTGCTTGTTCTATCAATATAATACCCGAACCAATACCTCCGACATAGCGAGCCGCATGCTCCACACCTGGCACATTTTCTTTCGCCCGTGGGACAATGCCTGGTGGGCTGTAGGCTAAATAATCTTCGTCGGGCATGGCTTCCATTAGAAGATACGTGCGCTGTGCATCGGGATACATGGTATTAAAGCTCCGCTGAAACACCACATACTGCATAATGAATAGAAAAGCCACCAAGCCTAAGGTCAAACCAATGCCATTAATGCTGGTAAAAATGGGTTGTTTAAGTAAGCGACGAAAAGCATATTTTAAATTGGTTCGGAACATGATGATTTCTCTTTTTTGTTTTCAAGATGCAGACAAGTCCTAATGATAGTATCTTTCAACAAATTTCAGACCAATATTTTAACTAATTGATAATCAATTTATTAAATAGGATAATAATGTGGTGAATGTATAAAAATGGACATCCATTGTACAGATTTGTACTCGAATAGGAGGAGAAAAAATTCTTCCCGTAAAAGTGAGCAGAACCTAAGTAAACGCAATATATACTCTGTTCAGCGTAAACCCACATGCAGTGTAGACGCCCCTTTTTTGCAAAAAAAGAGGTCTTATATGTTCTTATGTGTCCTTAAGTGTTTATGATAGTATCATATCCCAAAGCATTGAATTTCACAGGAAATTCCTTCCCAACAATATCTATGGAGTTTATAGCCCTCCAAATAAGCAGAAATAAAGACGTAATTTTTTCTTTGTACTAATTCTCCCTAAAATCACTCAAGACTTTTACTTTTGATTTTTAATAATCGCAGAAACACACTTAGAGCGTCATTCTACGCAGCCTCCTCTGCGTCACGCTGCGGTTTAGGGATTAGATAATTAATAAAGTACCCAAAATGAAGCAGCTATTTTTTTCTTATTCAAGGCGCAAAAACCGCACATAGCCGTAGCTACGTAAGGATTTTTGCAACGAAGAAGAAGGAGAAAAGAGCAATTCAGATGGGTAGGTTATTATTTTCCTACTCCCTCAACTTAGCAGTCCAAATAAAATTAAATTATGAGCAAAAATCCTTTGAGAGAAGAAGCCCTACACTATCATGCCAAAGGGCGTCCAGGAAAAATAGAAGTCATCCCAAGCAAAGAATACGCCAACCAAAGAGACCTTTCTTTAGCCTATTCGCCAGGTGTAGCAGAGCCTTGTTTAGCCATAGAAAGTGACAATAATCTCGCTTATCAATACACCACAAAAGGCAATTTAGTCGCTGTCATCAGCAATGGGACGGCAGTATTGGGATTGGGAGACATTGGTGCGGTGGCTGGAAAACCCGTTATGGAAGGCAAAGGTCTGCTCTTTAAAATATACGCCGATATTGATTGCTTTGATCTTGAATTGGACACCAAAGACGTAGATGAATTTATTCGCACGGTCAAAATCCTAGAGCCAACTTTTGGCGGCGTTAATTTAGAAGATATTTCCGCGCCTGCTTGCTTTGAAATCGAAGAACGACTGAAAAAGGAACTGAACATTCCTGTGATGCACGACGATCAGCACGGTACAGCCATCATTAGTGGTGCTGCACTCCTCAATGCCTTAGAACTGGTCGAAAAAAAGATAGAAGACATCCGAATCGTAGTGAATGGCGCGGGTGCTTCGGCTATTTCTTGCACCAAAATTTATCTTTCTTTGGGGGCAAAGAAGGAAAATGTATTCATGTACGACAGCAAAGGACTGATTCATCCAGATCGGGACAATTTGAATGGAAAGAAACCAGACTTTGTGAATGGAACGGTGGCGGCGAATACTTCTCTGACGGACATTCTCAAAGGCGCAGATGTATTCATTGGTCTATCGAAAGGCAATGTGCTTAGTCAAGCAATGGTGAAAGGCATGGCCGCCAATCCAATCATCTTTGCTATGGCGAATCCGACCCCTGAAATCAGCTACGAAGAAGCCAAAGCAGCACGACCAGATTGCATTATGGCAACAGGGCGTTCGGACTATCCCAATCAGGTGAACAATGTACTCGGTTTTCCTTTCATTTTCAGAGGTGCATTGGATGTGAGGGCTTCGGAAATCAATGAAGCCATGAAATTAGCGGCGGTGAAAGCCTTAGCGGAATTGGCGAAACAGCCTGTTCCTGAAATGGTGAACATGGCTTACAACGATAGCAATTTGAAGTTTGGAAAAGACTATATTATTCCCAAACCAGTTGATCCGAGATTGATTACGACCGTTGCACCTGCCGTTGCCAAAGCCGCAATGGATTCGGGCGTAGCGAAACAGCCTATTGAAAATTGGGTAGCTTATGAAGTGGAACTAGCAAAAAGAATCGGGAATGACAATACGCTTTCTAAAATCATAGAAACTAAAGCTAAGCAAGACATAAAGGAAGTCGTCTTTGTGGATGCCGAAAATATATCTGTTTTGAAGGCAGCACAGATTGTACATGAAGAAAAGATTGCGAAACCCATTTTATTGGGTAATGTGAAAGAGGTCAAGGAGTTGATAGAAGAATACGATATCCGATTGCCCAATGTACCGATTATTGATCCTAAAATGCCAGCAAATGAGGAAGAAGAGAGTCGCTTAGCAACTTACACAAAGCAGTTTTTTGAACAGCGCAAACGCAAAGGCGTACATGCACAAGAAGCCGCTGACATCATGAGTAGTCGAAGCTATTATGGTGCGATGATGGTAAATAGAGGAGATGCCGATGCAATGATCGGAGGCTTGACAAAACGCTATCCCTACATGGTTCGACCTGCGCTACAAATCATTGGACCAAGAGAAGGCGTGAAAAAAGTAGCTAGTATGCACATCGCGATGACCAAATCAGGTCCACTTTTCCTAGCCGATACCACCATCAATCATTTTTTGACTGCCAAGGACATCGCTGATATTACAGAACTGGTCGTAGGCGCGGTACGTACATTCAATATTGAACCAAAAATTGCATTAGTTACTTATTCCAATTTTGGATCAGTGCCACACGGCGAATCAGCTACATTAATGCGAGCCGCTACTAACATCCTGCACGAAAGGCATCCAGACTGGCTAGTGGACGGAGAAATGCAAGTCCACGCTGCCTTGAATCCCAACGTACAAGCGCAATTCTACCCATTTTCAAAGCTGAACGGACATCGTGCTAATGTCTTGATTTTCCCCAATCTATCTTCGGCAAATATTGCTTACAACTTACTCAATCAAGCCGCAGATATGGATATACTCGGTCCGATTTTGTTGGGTATGAAGAAGTCCGTTCATATTTTACAGTTGGGGGCGACGGTGCGTCAGATTGTGGATATGGTGGGCTTGGCGGCGGTGGATGCACAGGTGAGCAAAGTTGCAGGTAAGAGTACCAATCTCATAAAAGAGAAGTCATAAAAGGAGTAAGTACTCAATTGTCGTTTCAGCGTTTTTGTAGCCTTATAAATTTAGCACTACCGTTTACAGTTCGTATCTCTGAATAGGGTCTTCTTATAAAATATTTTTTGCCACGAATGCACGAATAAGAATGATCCAATTGGTTGGGTATTAATTTCAGTGGTTAGGGGTGAATTGCGTAGATCAAGTCGGAAAAGTTGCTTTTTACCTTCCGTAGAAATAACCCAAAGTGCTAATTTCATATTAAATGAGCTAATCATTCATGCATTCGTGGCTATAATCTCAGTGGTTAGGGGTGAATTGCGTAGAGCAGGTCGGAAAAGTTGCTTTTTACCTTCCGTAGAAATAACTCAAAGTGCTAATTTCCTATTAAATGAACTAATCATTCGTGCATTCGTGGCTATAATTTCAGTGGTTAGGGGTGAATTGCGTAGATCAAGTCGGAAAAGTTGCTTTTTACCTTTCGTAGAAATAACCCAAAGTGCTAATTTCCTATTAAATGAACTATTCATTCGTGCATTCGTGGCTATAATTTTAGTGGTTAGGTGTGAATTGCGTATATCAGGTCGTAAAAGTTGCTTTTTACCTTAGTCCGTATTAACTCATATTTCTAATTTCATATCAAATGAACTATTCATTCGTGCATTCGTGGCTATAATTTTA
>JBCCRX010000023.1:0-29150 GCA_039201015.1 Bacteroidota bacterium
AAAAACCTTGATCAAATCATATGGGCTCGACTTGTCCGCCTAAGGCGTGACGCCCATATGATTTGAAGATAAACGTGAGCTTCCATAAATAATACTGACCAAATGAAATCATTCAGAACCACATAAACAAATTTGTAAAGTTATTTGGTTCTTTGAAAATTTTTGTGATTTAGCTGTACGATTTCAGTAAATAACTTGTTCTTTTTGTCTTAGCACAAAAAGAACCAAAAAAGCCAAGACTGAATTTCTTTCTTAACGTTACAAAAGCACCAAAAAGGCTAAACAAAATAAACTCGCCCTGATGATTGTTTTCAAGCTTTTATTCACAGGTTACGCCAACTTTCAGCTCTGATTAGCACCTTGTTTTGGCTCATACAGTATTTTGTTTTTAACGCCTTTTTTGGCACTTTTTTCACTAAAAGAAATTAAGCAGATTATGATAATTACACAAAAAATTCAGAGAACCAGTTATTTTTGACTTGTTCCTTATTCTCTTTCCTGTAGAAAACTTTTAGTAAGCTTTAAGCTTGCAGGGCTTTCTTGCAAGCGGAAACGGAAAAACGATACCGTTGTGGGAATCCATGGCGGCGCAACAAGCTTACATTCTCAATGTAGGAGTGTTTTGTTCTCAATACATTAATTTATTGCCAAAGTAACTCTAATTGAAGTATCATGGCGTTTGTGACGATCAGTACCGTCCTAGAACGTTCTTTTAAGAACTCTTTTGGATCAATGATGACATCTCCAATGGGATCATTATCGCCACTGGATATTCCTGGTATAATATCTGGATCGTCGTCAATGACAGAGATGCCGTAAAGCTTATCAAATTCCAGCGAGACGAAAGGGTCTAGTATTGGCCAAGAGGCATTGGGAGCAACTTTATCCACATTTTCCAAGGCAGCAGAGCGATAGAGGGTATCCTGACTGCCTTCTACGGTGATGATGAAATAAGGATCAGGACTAGACCAAGGAGCTACATTAAATGGATCCCATTCTGTCCAATCTCCTGGCGGTGATCTAGTTATCCTGACTAGTTTTACTCGCTGGAGTGCTACTGGCAATGCAGTTACCTCCAGAATGTGATGGTAAGTTGCTTCTTGCACGCACGCACTGTGTTGAATATCAATTTTTAATTGTATAGTATCTCCAATGGTGTAGCTGTTGGGAATTTCAAAATCGAAAATGGCATCACTGGTTTGATTGGCGGGTATCACCTCTAAGGAAACGGTGCGAGGTAATTCAGGAATGTCGGGGTGGCTTAGTTGAATATTGACGTTATCTGCATCGGAAGTTCCTGCGTTATGAATGGCGATTTTAAGATTCACTCCTTCTCCAGGCAATACCAATCCATCTTCGTCATTGACGAAATCTATTTTTTGTACTTGGAGTTTAGCAGTTCTTTCTGGTATAAATTCAAAAGTATGGACTGAGGTAGAACGAAGCACTCGTCTGCCTGATTCCTCCCAAGACCATGCCGCCCAATACAATGTATCCGTATTGAGGCAATTTACATTTTCAATAGCGAAAGAAGATTTGATGATTTCTCCATCTTCAAATCTCACTTTGGCTACGGAAGAAGACGCAGATTTCCATTGCCAGACCAAGGCCTCTTTGTTGAATAAGGCTTCGTCTTCGACAATTGGAGTGGCATCAAAAATTCCTATAAACAGTAAGGAAGATGTTAATTCGTCCACTTCAAAGATAGGTGTGTTGGAGAAGCCCTCTTGAGTAGGGATTTCTAATGGGCAAGTATTTACGAAGAGTGTGCTCTCCTCTCGACAGTTCAGGCCTAGTTCATCATCCGAGCAAGCTAAAAATGCACTCAACAAGAAGGCAACGAAGTAATATCTAATCATGGTTTAGAAAGTTTAAACTTTTTATGCAAACTTCAAAATGCTGAATAATGGGTAAAAAACAAGCTCCCAAGCCAGATACTGGATTTTTTAAAAACGTCCAACACTCTTTTGGGAACTTGATTTTCGGTTCTTATTTGTTTGAGTAGAGACCAAAAAAAGCTATGAACTTCAACTACAGAATGGCGGCTATTCGTTTCTATTAATATGTTCGCCAAATTGAAAATTAAAAATAGAGAATTGAAAATGAACAAAATCCATAAAACGCATTCATCTGGTAATGAATACTTTATAAATGATTTTTTATAGCTTTCAATTTTTCTGATTGTAACGTTTTGTGGTGAAAGAAAAAAGTCTCCAAAAATCAGCAAACTCAGTGGTTTTCCGCGCCTTCGGCGCGAAAATTCTTTTGGAGGGAGAGAAAAAGGGTTTTCCTAAAACCCTTTTTTCTCCCTCAAACTCCTTCTATTCAAAGTACAAATAAACTTAGTTTACACAGTATTCAACTTGACGATCCTATTGTTCTACAGTTGTCCTTATAAAAAAGAACATGATTTAACCATAGCATTGTTACACAGAGTGCTAGGCATAATTGGCATCATTCATCTATGCGTAATTTGTGGGTTGATAAATTTTATTTGCAAGTATATCGCCGCTTCTTCAAACAAGGACATAGTCAAAATTAAACCTCCTCTGATGATTCTTCAGAATGCCCCACACACTTCGTTCGGAGATGTCCAAATCTGCACTTATTCTGAGTACGGCTTGTGTTTTTGAACAAATTTTGTGGTGTAACAGGTCTTGAATTTCTTTGAGTACGACGTAATAAGTTGCTTCTTGTTTTGATATGAGTTTTCTGGCTAGTAAATACTTGATGATATTTCTTTCATAGTCTTCTTTGATTGCTTCTTTTCGTCCAAAATATAAGTCTAAATCGCACATTAAATGCTGGACAAATAGCTCCTCGATTCTTTTAGTATTCTTCATTCTAGCTACGGGTTTTTCGATTTACGATGTGGCACTATTCTTCTTCAGAATGGCCCAGATGTGTCGTTCGCTTACTTTATATTTGGAAGCTAAGACCAGCACTGCGTGCGTTTTCTTCATACTATCATCTCGCATCAACTTTTCGTAATCATATAGTACAGTGTATTTAGTTACATTCTTTTGCTTAATCAAATCTTGGTCAATAATGAAGTTGATCAAGTTTTCTGGTTCGTGTTTATCCATTCTGTGTATTGCACAAAACTTATCGTAGTCCTTCTTCAATATCTTTACAAAATTGTAAAGTAAATGATTATTTCTACGTGCATCCATATGCTATATAATTCCTTTTGGTGAATCGATTTATTTGCTATTACTGCACTAATCTATACAGACAAAGTTGGATTATAATTTCAGATAATGCTAGCAAAAATCAATATACCTTTTACACAAAAAAGCGGGATTTTCCCTGAAAAAAAGATGTCATATTACTCTATATCTTCGTCAAAAAAACTATTAAATCATTGATTTACAGTAATTTGAATTATTTAATTCGTTCTTCTAATCTACCCTTAATTTTTAGCTGTTTTTGTTTGAATTAATTTTTAATTGAGTTTGCTTTTTCAGCAGTGAGCTACTCTGATGGCATGCCATTTACTGAAAAGAAATTTCCGTTTCTTTCTTAATTTTTGCAGTAGATTTATGGAAATTTCTATTGATATTTGGATTGGGTTCATAAATATTCATGTATTCCTGAAAATCAAATCAACAATCGTCAAATACTTGGGATAGTTATGAAAGTATATGTCGTCCTACTTTGTCCAATTATTGAGGAATACGCGGAGACTAGAAAGTTTTTAAAAAAGCCTAAGCAGTACCTTGGTAAATATTCTGGCTTGCCTTACGAAGTAGATATCGTCAAATCTAGAAATGCTCGTATTGGCGTCGCAATTCGTGAGGCGGGACGTGATAATCAGAATATCATAAAAGCAGTAACGCAGGCAGAAAAGGATTTCAAACCAAAGTATATTTTTCTGGTAGGAACGGCGGGAGGGATACACAAAGTGAAGTTAGGAGATATCATCATCGCTGATATAGCTTACAATTATGAATCGGGGCGAGAAAAAGACAGCGGTTTTGTACCCAATCCAGTTCTGGCAGAAGCATCTTCGATTTTATTACAGCAAGCAAAATCTTTGATTTATAAAGAAGATTTCAGCGCTCGTTACGATCTTCCTGCTGCTGTAAAAATTGTTGCTAAGCCCATTGCCAGCGGTTCTAAAGTGATAGAGTCTTTAGATGGTGGTACTTTCAATATGATTAGAAATACCTATTCAGACGTGAGGGCAATAGAAATGGAAGCTTATGGATTTTATCACATTGCCCAAACCTATCCAGCTATACAATTTCTAAATATACGCTCCATTTCGGATAGCCTTTCAGACAAACGCGCAGCCAACGAAAAGGGCTCAAAAGAGTTGGCGGCTAGACATGCTGCGATATTTACTTTTGCCCTGATAAAGCAGTTGGAAATTAAGCTTGAACTTCCCAAAAAAGCATTTCGGATAGCTTTGGCAGGTTTGTCGCTTTTGCTCTTGTTGCTGGCATTTTGGGGTGATTTTCGCCTGTTATTTTCTGCTCATAGTCAAAAAGGGGAAGCCCTCTCTTCAGAGCAGCTATCTACGCAAGTGTCGCCATTAAATGTAGCGGAAGACACGACAAAGTTCACGCATCAAAGTAAGACGGCAAAGCTTGAGAAAGTTCCTTCAAGGAAGCAAGCAAGCCAGGAGGAGGCTCTTATTTCTGATACTCAACAAGTCGTTGAAAAAACATACGATTCTGATGTGCTGAGTACAGAGAAAATCACCATTACTGATCGTGTAGCGAGTCAACCTTCGAAGCTAGAAGTAGAAGAAAGCAATGATGCTCTTTCGAGTAAAAAAGAAGCACAGCCTATATCCCTGAATAAGCCCAAAAAGAGAATCAATTGCTACATAGGTGTCCACGATGCTTTTGATGAAGCAGTAAAGGGGGTAAGTATTTACATTGATAGCATCAAGGAACAGACCGCTAATAACTACCTTCCGATCACGGTGGGTGAACATTGGTTGGTTTTGAAAAAGGGGAATCTCTACTACGAGGAAAAAATATTTGTTCCAGATCATCCCAAAATTGAACTCAATTGGGTGGTTAGTATGGAAGAATTTATTGAATTTGATGATCCCTCATACATAAAAAAGGCACTGAAATTAAAGTAAGACCTTAAACTAGTGAATTATGAAACTTGTAATGCGCTTATCCCTACTGCTATTGGGAATATTTAATGGGAATTTGCAAGCACAAACAAATGAAAATGATAGTATTAGGATCATAGTTGATCCTCTTATTGTGAAGTACAAGGAAGCGCCGAGTACGCTGGGAGAAGAAATAGCCATTCGGTTAGCCGCCGAAATTCAGAACAACGGAAATTTGGTGGTATTAGAGAAAAATGATACAAAATATCGCAAATTCATGGCGATCATACGCAAAGACCTCCCCATCAGCAATCCAAGCGATATTCCAGATTCTAATGCCGTAAGGCTTCCTAATTACTACGTCTATGGAGAAGTGCTTCCCAATACGCTATCTGTAAATGTGATGGAAGGGCAATCAAAAATAAAAAAGTATTCTGCTTACGTTGATTGGGCAACCTACACCAGCATATCAGATAAAAAAGCTAGCAAAGCGATAAAGGAATTGGCAACTCTTATAATTAGTGGCTTGGTAGATTTAAACGATATTTATGAAGCGCGCACTTTGCTTATCATCTCTACGAATGACAGCGAAGTGCAATTAAGAATAGATAAGAAAGCTGTTGATCTGGCATCTGCCGAATCCATTAAAGTAAGGAGAGGCAGAAAAGGCGTGGAAGTAGGGGCATCTTCGTCAGATTTACCCCTCGTGACGGAAGATATTAAACTCGAAGATTTATTTATCAATCGAGCAAAAGTCAAAAGAAAGTCGGATAGATACAAGATATATCGCTTAAGAACTGCTGTTCAAGCTGCCTTTGGTTCGACCTTATTCTCCAATACGCCTGCTCCTAGCTTGGACCTTGATCTTAGATATTTGATTGGGTCCTCTATTTCTGCTGGATTGCATTTTGAGTGGCATAATATCAAGTACGAGTATCCTTTTGATACCTTCAGAGGAATAAGTCCGATCAATCAATCCGAGCGATTCGATCTAGTAGCTATGGGACTGGTTTTGAATTATGAGCAATATCAGTCGCCAATCAACCTTATTTGGAACGCAGAGTTGAACCTGAATGCTTATCCAAATCAAGGTGTTGGGTGCAAGCTTGGTGCTGCCTTGGAAAAATTTCCTGCACTACAACTGAAAGTGGGTTACCGAATATTGATGAATGCAGAAGTAGAACAGGCGGTATTCAATCCATTTGGTAATGCAACTTACGAAAGAGTCGAGGAGACTTTTGGAGGATTTTACATTGGACTCAATTGCAATATTTGGTTATGAGCAAAAATACTAGACCAACTCGTACGCCCGATTCGATGCTAGAAAGCCACTTTATGCAATTGTTTCTAGCCCTCAATGCTTCAGAAGGCAATCTGCAACTAGCGTTTATAAAATATGCAAAGTCAAGATGTAGAAGTAAGGAACCGCTGATAAAGCTATTAGCTTATTGTAAGGAGAATGTACAAGAGCAAAACACAGCAGCCAAGTGTTGGAATAAGGTCAGAGCTTACAACATAGCAATTAGGACGCCCAAATTCACTAGAAAGGATAAAACTAAAGTAGAACTTTTAAAAAAAGGCAGAATCAATAACTTGCTGCATGAACTAAATCAAATCCTGCAAGAATTCATGTTGCTCAAATACATTGAATCCTCCGAATTTGATAAAAACTATATGCTCGCCAAAATATACGAGCAATATAATTTGACGAGTCTTTTTCACGGGAAGGTAAATGAGACAAAATCTTCATTAATTGGTCTTTCTAGAAGAGACGAGTGGTGGTATTTGTCGATGTTCAAGATAGAATATTTGAAGTATTTTCATATTGAAACACCAAAAACAAAACCACTTGGTCCATTATTGATTCAGATGCATAAGTACATTATCGCTTTTGCCCAAAAAATACAGTCCCAATTAGAAACAGAGTATTACAGCCTTACAAAAGAGAGCATGCTGGAGGAAATAAATAAAGAGACAAAAGCGTATCTGGAAAAAGTCCAGCAACTCTCTATGAAGCCTAATTTTGATGAATATTTGGCTTTAAAAGAGCAATTTGAAGATCAACTCACTGTTCACTCTAAACCTGATGCCCAAAAGCTACTGGCGGGTATGATGAACGCAGCAGCAAGGCTAGACAACTTGAAATACAGGGAAAAACTAGCTGATATTTATTTTTTCTATTCCACTGCTAATCGGCTAGGAAAAGTGAGTCTCGTAGAATTGAATAGCAATGTTGTTATCAATTTGATGCTCTTCTTATTAGAATCCCAGCAACAGCAGCAAGCCAGGTCATTATTGGATAAATATTATGAAATTAACAAAGATGATAAATTGAAGAGAATTATTGACTCAATCATCATTTTTTACGAAAACAAGTTTGAAGAATCCTACTATGCTTTTTTGGAAGTAAAAGGTAGAGATCAATATGAAGAATCACTTTGCTTGAGCTATTTATTGCTTTCTTTCTTGTGTTTGGCGTGTAGAAATAAAAAGGCAGACTTAAGAAAGATTAAATACAGACTAGAAAACAACGATCACTTGAAAGAGGCCTATTACGATAGGATACGCGACCTCTTTGAAGTCGTACGCAAAGCTAAAAATCCATCGGTTAAGGCATCAGACTTAGAAAGCCTAATCAACAAGACAGATCATCTCCCTATGAAAGATTGGTTAGAAAAGAACATTGATCTAAGAAACACAGATAATTAGGTTTCCTAGGAATTCATGCACCACCTAATTAATGCTGTAAATCTTAGTAAGTATTCACAAAGATTTTTGACCGCTTGAACGCATTTTTAGATATGCTTTCTGCTCCTCAAAAATAGCATTGCAAATGCAATTCCTTTCATCAAGGCAAGACTACATCTACTGCACCAAGTCCCCCTTGCGCTTCCACTGGCTCTTCACCAGTCAAAAGATTCAGTAACCAATCAAAAAAATCTGACATAATATTTGATTTGTAAGTGTAAAAAAGGAATGAAACGGACAGGCTTAGTGCTACGCACTAGGCGGCTACAAACCCATCCAATTGTTTCATATTGACAAATACAAAATTAGGAGAAAGCCATTAGCAAAACAACTTAATTAATTGATTTACAGATGTTTATATAAATTAACGGAAATTTACAGTAAGGAAGAATTTATCTGGGTTACATCTTGTTAGAAAGATAAAAAAGGAGAAGATAAACGGAAGTCAGGTTTTCAACTCGACACAGCTACTCCATCGCATAGCAAACGGGATTCTATTGAATGTGCCAAGCAATACATCAAAAGAACTATCTGTCCCGTCGTGTCCGTCTTAGGTAAAAAGCACGATCAGTAAGCAGAAGAACCACTTTTCCATTCTAAAAAGAAAGTACAGACTAGGCTGTGGTAGCTCGTATTTCCCTATCGCCATTCAAGCTCCAGCTCGACCCTTATGCTTTCAGAATCGACGATTTGATAAGGAGCGGAAGCCTCCAGAAATTCGTCGGGTTGGAAAGTCACCACACCGATGAATTCATTGTCTTCGCACCATGGTCGATTTTCATCCAATACTCTGATGGTGTACAGCTCATTGAGGCGAAGCGGTTCGCACTGCACAAAGGCAGGCCAGCTTTGATTGGGAAACCTAGGATCGGCATCAATTAATTGTCCAGAATTTTCACTAGGACAATTAGAGTAAACATTCTCTAAGGTCGCGGATGAAAAAGTGTAGCAAGGATCAGGATTAGAGGCAGGTATATCATCAAGATTGTAATGACACCAAAGTTCATTAGGATCATCCCAGGTTTTTCCATTGGGCGGATCCGTGTAAATGTTTACCAATTTGATGGATTTCAAGCACACAAATCTGCCTGTCAAAGTCAGGCTAGTTTGCAGTTGCTGTGAACAATCATTGAACCGTAGATCAAGTGTCAGTGGAATCACATCATTGTAACTAGCATTGACAGGTAAGGTAAAGGTAAAGTCCAGTGGAATAGGATTTTGTGCAACTTCTTCCAAAGAAATAATAAAAGGTAATTCATTGATATTTGCTTGTTGGAGGTTGGCTGTGAATTGCTTAATAGATGGCTTGCCAGTGTAATTTAAAGTGATTTTCATACTCACCTGTTCCCCTGCTTCAAGATAGCTATCTCCATTTTCATCAAGTACACTAACATCAAGGATACTGAAAACTTCGTTCGCTGTAGAGGATAAGTTTATTTGAGCCACAGGTGTAGAACGAAGAATTTTTGTTCCTGAATCATCCCACGCCCAAGCTGCCCAGTATAGATTGTCCAGTTTTGACAACTCGCAAAGTGAGGGAAACTGACTAAAAATGGCATCCTTGAAAACGCCATCTGCCAGTTGAATAATATTTGTAGCGGTCAGTCTGCTGTTCCAACGCCAAATGATCGCATCTTGATTTTCAATTTGTGTTTTTTCAACCACCAGTGGCTCTGTGGTAAGTACAATACTGAAAATTTTATCTTCCACACTCGAAATATCGAAAAAAGGTAAGCCCTCTTCATCTAAAGATTGCTCTATATCCAGTACTTGTGAGTCAGGAAAAAGGAGTTCTGTATCTATCTGAATTGGACTGGCATCTTCGCTTTCACAAGAAAATAAGACGATCAAAGCTGTGAAAGAAACAATTAGGTGTTTGATATATTTCATTGCATTGGATATTTTGCTTGTATCAGTTTAGCGTTCGATCTAATTTTATTTAAAGAACCCCACAATTTATCAAATAGTATAGGATTGGTGGCTTTTATTACTTCAAATACAGGAACATCTTTCCTCAGTGTTCCGAATAAGTAAGGTGCAAAGTGTAGCTTTCCATTGTCAGAGAAGCCATCCACTGCCAAATAGTAGCCCTGCGGCAGATGAGCATAGGCATAGAGTTCAAAGTTTTTACCCCATTCCTCTTTGTTGACATCTTGCATCCCATAGTGTATTTCTTGGATCGTATCTATTATCGTGCTAGGACTCTTTTTTTCGAGCGGAATACCAGTGCTTCGATCATCAAAATAGGTCAAGGTATGTTCCCAATCAGGATCGAGTACATAAGTGCGGACTTTGACGTTTCGCTTCAAAAGCTCTACCAATGGAGCTTTAAATTCATTGTCTTGCCTGCCAATCAAATATCCAGCAAATCGCTTTAATCTTACGCCCATCAGCACAACTTCTTCTTGAGCATCTTTAAAAAAGTCAACTTTTTCTTGAATGGAAAGCCTACCGTTTGCATAAGCAATCAAGGCTGTCTGATTTGAGGTAATTGAAATGATATTATCTTTAGATGGAGGCTCAACTACAGATATTTCTAGTTCAGGATCATCAATGGGCTCAAACTGTTCCTCTTCAAAATTGTACTCGTGCAGGAGTTCTTTTCTAATCAATTCTTGAATCCCAAGCGCAACTTTGACCAAGTGTTGTTTAGCACCTTTGTTTTGCTTGAGCACTTTATTCAAAAAAGGCTTAGAAATCGTATATTCCTGCTTCAACCAAGCTAGCTTATCAACCACTTGTTTTTGACTGTAAGTTGTTCTCGTATCGTCCCTTAATAGCGTAACCCCTTTTTTTATAATCGTCCTGAGTTGATCGGAAGTGAGTGTTTGATTTGGCATATAGCAAATATTTGTAGAGCATAGATGGATGAAGACTTTTAGGTAGCTGCTACCATTTATACAACAAGCAAAGACCGTAAAAGTATCTCTTTTTATGATGTTATATGTGAAAAAAGTGACCAGAGGGAAAGAGGTATTCATCTACTTTAAAATATCTTATTGGATTCAGAAGTAAATTTTCTCACAAAGCCGAGTACTTAGATAGGGCAAAGGAGCATCCAAAAACGGGTAATCCTAAATAACTTGTTCTTAACCCTTCAACAAAAATTTACCTTTAAATAATACCATCTATTCTCTCCGAATATTACATTTGCGCCCCAAATGAAATAAGACCAAACAAGCTCTAACAAAATAAAATATCTCTGCATGAAAGCTTACGTTTTTCCAGGACAAGCATCGCAATTTGAAGGTATGGGAAAAGATTTATACGAATCTTCTGCTGTTGCTAAAGCAATATTTGATCAAGCCAATGAATTGCTGGGCTTTTCGATCACAGAGGTCATGTTTGAAGGGAGTGCAGAAGACTTAAAACAGACCAAAATCACGCAACCTGCTGTTTTTTTACATTCTGTAGTGAAAGCAAAAATGGCGGGCGATGATTTTCAGCCCGATGTAGTGGCAGGACATTCTTTAGGAGAGTTTTCTGCTTTGGTCGCCAATCAGTCTTTGTCTTTTGAGGATGCTTTGTTGCTGGTGAATCAGCGTGCACTAGCCATGCAAAAGGCTTGCGAGATGGTAGAAAGTACAATGGCAGCCATCGTTGGATTGGAAGATGAAGTGGTGGAAAAAATCTGCGACGGCATTACGGAAGAAGTGGTCGTTGCGGCAAATTACAACTGCCCTGGACAATTGGTGATTTCTGGTAGTATCAAAGGGATAGATATGGCAGTGGAGCAATTGAAAGCAGCAGGTGCCAAGAGAGCGATCGTACTTGCAGTAGGTGGCGCTTTTCACTCGCCTTTAATGCAACCCGCCAAAGACGACCTACAAATCGCGATTGAGCAAACGACTTTCCAAACACCAAGCTGCCCCATTTATCAAAACGTAAACGCAAAAGCGGAAACCGATCCCATTCAAATTCAAAAAAATCTGATTGCTCAACTCACCTCGCCCGTGCGTTGGACACAGACCATGCGCAATATGATCGCAGATGGCGTCACTGAATTTATTGAGGTTGGTGGAACAGGTAAAGTCATTCGAGGATTCGTGAAACGCATTGACCGCAGATTTCCTTCTAGGAGTTTGTAGGAAGGATTTTATGGTAGCTTTAATCTCTCTTATTAAGACTTCAGAAGAAAATAGCTTCTACATGGCGATTTCTAATTTTTTTATCCGTTCTAATCTGTGATTCTGCAAGTCGAGGCATGAAATCCATAAGTCAGTTTTGAACGAATTCACGTTATTTCATTCAAAATAGCTTAAATATTCATAAAAAATCTAAAATGTTAAGTGGGCAAAGACTTTTGAAGTTCGATCTCAAGCAAAAGAGGATGGCTGAAAACAGTCCGAATTCATGTATAAAAAACTTCAAAAGTCTATAGGTACTGTTCTTTCGTTTGCGATAATAGCCGCAATGTAATGCTTTTCGCAAACAAAATAAATGTTTGGAGTAAATTGAAACAATATATATTCAGACTACTGTACATTCCTGTTCTTCCAATTCAAAAGCGTACAGTAGTTCAACTTGTCTTCCCCACCCTGTAACTCATCTGTAACTCACCACTCTTATCTTTGCACTGTCTTTTGAAAAAAGGACTGTTCTTAATTACGAAACTAAAAAAGAAACGATAATAGATATGGATATTAGAGAGACAGCAAATACGCTGAAAACGAAAGTAAAAGAAGTGAACAAGGATTTTTTGAAAGTATCGAATGAGATCGTAGAAGAAACCTTGGCAACGGGCGAGCAGTGGCAAGAGGTTTTTGCCAAAGCGATGCAAACGACGACAAAAGTAGTCGATCAGAATCAGAAATTGGCACTCAAAACGGTTGCAGGTGCGCGAGAGCAATATGTGAATGGCAGCAGAAGATTGATGAACCTTTTGGGGATAGATGCAGCGAAAGTGAGTCAGCAAGTGAAGGAGACGGTAGAGGAAGCAAAAGAGAAAGTGGAAGATGCTACTGCCAATGCTAGAAAAACAGCGAATAAAGTCATCAACAAAACCGCTGCCACCGCAAAGAAAGTCAACAAATCAACTGCTAAGGCAAGAAAAGAAACTAATAAGAAGATTGAGAAAACAGCGACCGAAGCAAAAAAGCAAGTAGCAAAAGCAACTGCCAAAGTGAAAGCAGAAACCAATAAAGCGATCGACGAAACGGCTCAGGCAGTGAAGCCTACCGTGCAGAGAGACAATTTGAAATTGATCAATGGTGTAGGTCCTAAAATGGAAGAAACCTTGAATCAGTTTGGTATTGATACTTTTGCTCAAATGGCAGCAGCCAATGTCAAAAACCTAACGGCTGCTTTGGAGACCGTCAATCCGCGCTATGCCAGCACAGAAAGAGTGGAAGATTGGATCGCAGCAGCTAAAAAAATGCTGAAGTAGCTTTTATAACCCCAACAACTAGTTGGTATTATTATTGAATAAATAGACGTTTAGCGTCTTCAAAATATAAGCAGATTATGGCTAAGAAAACAGTGAAAAAAACGAAAAAAGCAGTAGCGCAAGACAACAACCTACAAGCGATCAAAAAGACCTTTAAAACGGTAAATAGCGAAGTACAGGAAACTGCTAATTTTGTAGCCAACGACCTTATGGAAAACGGTCAACAGCTAAGAGACAATGCAGCAAAAGCGGTGGAAGGCATCAAGCTATCCGATAGCGTAGATAAAATCAAAACTTCTGTGGACAAGGTCAATACACAGATCAAAGATGCAGCGGTTGTTATTTCTGATAACTTTATCAAAAGAGGGAAGAAAGTGACAACAGCGGCAACGGATCGCGCAGAGGAAGCAATCGAAAAAGTGGATTTGAACAAAGGCTATAGCCGAGTGAGAAAGACCGTGAAAGAGGTAAATGCTTACGCCTTAGAAACCGCTAATGAAATGGTGGATATGGCGAAAAGCAATAGCGAAGCTTGGACGAAATTAGTATCAAAAGCCATCGACGGTGGCTTGAAATTGGGCAACCAACAGCAAGCAATTATCTTTGATACTTTGGAAACCATGAAGAAGCAGAGCATCGACAACACGACTCGTTTGGTAAACGCTTTGACGAAGAAAATTAGATAAAGATTGTCGCAATTCATGGCGAACAAGTAAATGTATAATTCAGCGAATGCTACCGGTGTGTGGCATTCGCTTTTTTTGTTATGTTTGTGTGAAATAACCGATACCATGCTCATCTCACACAGCAAACAATTCATCTTTATCCACAACTACAAAGTGGCTGGCACGAGCATTCGAGCTGCCTTGGGGAAGTATCGCCTATCTCCCCTGCATCGCTTCCAAATGAAGATTGGTCTGCGTGCTAAAAATCATCATAAGATTTCAGACAATCACTTGACGGCTTTACAAATTAAAGAAAAGCTTTCCAATAAGGCATTCGATCAATATTTCAAATTTGGATTTGTGCGCAATCCCTGGGATTGGCAAGCTTCTTTATACCGATACGCGCTGAAAAATAAAAAGCACAAACAACACGAAATCATTAGTAGGATGAAGGATTTTGAAAGCTATCTAAAATGGCGTGTAAAACACGATTTTCGATTACAAAAAGCCTTTTTCTACGACGAAAATGATAACTGTCTGGTCAATTTCATTGGAAAATACGAAAATCTAGCTCCAGATTTTCAGTATGTTTGTCAGCAGATCAAGGTGAAAGAGCACTTAGAGCATCGAAATCAAAGCCAAAAAAGGCAAGCTTATCTCAAAGCATATACGTCTGAAACGATCGCGCTAGTGCAAGAATATTACGCAGAAGACATAGCAACTTTTGGCTACGAAGTACCGAAGTTATGATGTTGTTGCATTGTTACAATAGCACAATGACACAATAGTACAATGATCCAATAGCACAAGAACAAAAAATGAAAGTCATCTTTATTTCCAATAATCTTCCGCCCGCTGTAGATGGTGTTGGAGATTACACTTATTTCATTGCAGAGCAATTTGTAGAGCATGGTCACGAGGTGCATATTATTTGCTCTAGCCGAAAAGAGGTGGACTTGGTAGAGGAAATGAATATCTATCCCTTCATTCATTTTTGGGATAAAAATGGAATAGATCAAACGGTGTCAATTATCAAGAAAATCCAGCCAGATTTTGTCTCTTTGCAGTATGTACCCTATAGCTTTAGCGACAAAGGATTGCCTTGGATTATGATTTATTTTGTGCAGCAAATGACAGAAATTGATGTTCCATTGAGCGTTACCTTCCACGAAGTCTGCATTCGATTAGAACCAAAAATAATTGGTCGCGCCATTGGGCAAAGAATCATCGCGCGTTCGCTCGCCAAATATTCGGATAAAGTGATTACCAGTATTGATTTCTACGTAAAATACATCCATAAATGGACCAAAAATGTTAAGCTGATTCAGATTGGCTCTAACATACCAGAAGTTTTCGTGCCAGAAGAAGAACAAAAAGCGCTGCGGCGTAAAATTACGCCTAATGGAGAATTTTTGATTGCCACTTTTGGAAAACGGGATCATGTTGCACTGCTCAATTGGTTTGAAAAATTATTGGCTTTGCGCCCAAATACGAAATTGCTGATTTGTGGTAAAACGCCTAAAATTAAGATTAAAGAAAAGATTAAATCACAAATTTATACTACGGGCTATTTGTCGAGAGAAGAAGTTTATAAGCACTTGAAATGCAGTGATTTATTCATGCAATTCAGTATGGGGAAAGGAGGTGTCTGCAACAAAAGTGGCTCACTAGCGGCAGCTTTTGCGGCGGGTTTACCTATTTTAGGAAACAAAGGCGATATGACCAATCAATCGCTTTTGGAGTCGGGAGCAGTCATTTTTGTACCTAAAAAAGGGCGCGAAAATCTAGAAGCCATACTAGAAGTCATGGACAATCCAGTGCTGCTCGAAGAACAAGCAGAGCGCGCTGCCCTTTACCACGAACGTTTCTTGGATTGGCGAACGATTTATGAGCAATATGTAGATTACTGGAATTGAGTTACATACTTCTCAAACGCTCAATTTCTCAATTCTCTCAAACTCTCAATTCTCTCAAACTCTCAATTCTCTCAATTTCTCAAACTCTCAATTCTCTCAAACTCTCAATTCTCTCAATTCTCTCAATTCTCTCAATTCTCTCAAAAACATGAACCTACGTTTACATCAAGAGTTGTGTAAAGTCATTTTACCAGCGACTGTATTTACAAAGGCAAATAATTTCGCAGAAGAAGTCGTCCGAACAGTCAACTACAAAGACAGTAACCAAAGCAATCTCGCCAAAATACAGCAAGATCATTTTGTGAGTAAGCTGGGAGAAGAAGCAGTGAGGCAAATTTATGAGCAAGCCAATTGGCAAGTGAAAGGACCAGATTACACGATATATGAGGGCAAGAGAAAGTCATGGGAAGAAGACCTCTTTGTGGATGATATTGGGCTAGCGGTGAAAACTCAAAAACGCACATCTGCCGATCGTTACGGATTATCTTGGACGTTTCAATGTTCAGAAAGACGCAAAGATCCAGTTTTGAACCATCCTTTGGCATGGGTGTGCTTCGTGGTCTTCGAAGATACAACAGATAAAAGTTGCAGCGTTTATCCAGCCATGCAAATTCAAGAGTTGCGCTTTAGGCCTCCAAAACTGAAGCATCTGCAAAACAAAAAGAAGGTGGTTTATGCAGAAGACTTTCAATAAATGCCTCTTGGTTTTCTACAATCCACGCAATGAACTTCACCTTTCACTCTTCGAAACAGCGGATTCAATCATTGTAGGCTGCGCAGATGTTAAGACTGTCTTTATTTTGTAGCACAATTTAGGACAAGTTTCAGATAATTTACTACACTGTAATTTAAGTCTTTTTAAATTTTAGAAGCGAGAAATTCCTTAGAATTTCGAGCTTCAAAAAACCCTTCTGCCGCCGTCGAAGACGGCGGTGAACAAGGGGTGAGGGAGAAAAAAGGGTTTTTCTAAAACCCTTTTTTCTCCCTCAAACTCCCCTTTCTAAAATGCAAAGAAACTTTTGTTACAGTGTACTTACTTGCTCTGATGCTTATTAAAAAGCACTAAATATGATTAAATCTATCTCTTTATACCTTCTCCCTGCACTATTCTTATTGGCGTCTTGTGGAAAGACCAAAATAGCAGAAATGGAGAGCGAACTAACGATGAAAGGTCAGCAAATTGATCAGCTAGAAAAGCAAGTAGCAAACCTACAAGCCATGAACGGCAGCTTGCTCGACCGCATGGAAGACATTTCTTTGGTGAGCAAAGAAGGAGCTACCAGTATTCGAGAATCTCTGCAAAATATCAACCAACAGTACAGCTTTATAGAGGATTTGACGACCAAGATTCAATCCAAAGATTCTCTCAATTTGGCTTTGGTGATGAACATTAAGCGTTCGTTGAGTGACATCAATGATGAAGATGTGCAAGTGGAAGTGAAAGGCGGCGTAGTCTATGTTTCCTTATCTGATAATTTATTGTTCCGTTCGGGTAGTTCTACGGTGACCAGCCGAGCCAAAGAAGTCCTAGGTAAGCTCGCCAATATCATGAACGACCACAAGGATTTGAATATTCTTGTGGAAGGACATACCGATGATGTTCCGATCGCTAATTCTTGTGTGAAAGACAATTGGGATTTGAGCGTAAAAAGAGCAACTTCTATTGTTCGTGTGCTAACGGAAGAACACTATCTTGCTCCCGAACGATTGACCGCAGCGGGTCGAGCGGAATATATTCCAAAAGCAGAAAATTCTTCTGAGGACGGACGCAGCCTGAATCGAAGGACAGAAATCGTGATTACGCCAAAACTAGATCAATTTTTTGAATTGCTAGAAGCACCAAGTATGAAAGGTTGATGCAGGTATTGCGTTTGCTTTCGTTTGGAGAAAGGTCGAATTCTTCCTAACGAAGGTTTTTCAAGGAGAAAGTGGCGAAGATCGCTTATTTCTCCTTGAAAAATCTTTATACTTCTTCCTGAAATTGGGCAGTGGTATAAAATTGTCAAATTTAGAGCCCTCAGCTGGAGCCATATTTATTTACATTTTTGAATGTATTGAGATGAAAATTTGACAAACTTGGCTGTCGTCTCACGCAGCATCATGTACAGTCAACTTCATCTTCAGCCCTTCCGCGCCAAAGCTTTCCGCACTGCACTGATGACATCCTTCACACCCAATCCATATTTATCCATCAATTCAACGGGTGTTCCGCTCTCTCCGAAACTATCATTTACTGCGACCATTTCCATAGGTGTTGGTTGATGTCTAGCTAGTAATTGAGCGATGCTTCCACCCAAGCCACCATTCATTTGGTGCTCTTCTGCGGTCACAACACATTTGGTTTTTGCTACAGATTTCAAAACGGCGGCTTCATCCAAAGGCTTAATAGTATGGATATTGATGAGTTCACAGCTAATGCCTTCCGTTGCTAGTTGTTTGGCAGCTTCTATGGCGTTCCACATCAAATGACCCGTAGCGAAGATACTGATGTCCGTCCCTTCATTCATCACAATTGCTTCTCCAATTTTGAATTCAAAATTGCTGGTAAAAATAGGCCAGCCAGGACGACCAAAACGCAAATAAACAGGACCATGATGATCGGCTATTGCAATGGTCGCTGCTTTCGTCTGCTCGTAATCGCAAGGATTGATGACCGTGAATCCAGGCAGCATTTTCATCATCCCTAAATCTTCTAATATCTGATGCGTCGCGCCGTCCTCGCCCAGTGTCACACCTGCATGGGAAGCACACACTTTCACATTTTTATGGGAGTAAGCAATGGACTGCCGAATTTGGTCATAAACGCGTCCCGTACTGAAATTTGCAAAGGTCGTGGTATAGGGAATTTTACCGCCGACCGCCAAGCCAGCCGCAATACCCATCATATTGGCTTCGGCGATACCGACCTGAATAAAGCGATCTGGATGTGCTTCGATGAAAGTATCTGCGCGCATAGAACCCGCCAAGTCCGCCGTGAGCATAACGACATCAGGATGCGTACTGCCAAGCACTTCCATACCCGCACCAAAGCCTTCGCGTGTCGCTTTTTTTCCTATTGAAACCAGTTGATCTAGCATATTGTATTTTTTGTTCTTTTTGTTAAATAATGACATGGTCGAGAGGTCAGATACAAGAGGTCAGAAGTCAGATGCAAAGCATTCATAACCAAATAGACTTGATGCATTATTGATAATCAAAGAGTTAGGAAAGGAAATGGAAAACAATTTGTCAAATTTTCAGAATTTGACAAATTTATACACTCCTCTCAATCTCTCACTCCTCTCAATTCTCTCAATCCTCTCAATCCTCTCAATCCTCTCAATCCTCTCACTCCTCTCACTCCTCTCAATCTCTCAATGCTCCCACATAAGGATAAGGATAATCTCCAAGTGTTTCCTCCAATTGCGACAAGGCTTTTTCTGTCAATTCTTCATTGGGTGCTTTGCCGTGCCATTTGTGTGTACCTTGCATGAAATCTACCCCATAGCCCATTTCGGTGCGCATTAAAATCACAACGGGTTTGCCTTTCCCTAACTCTTCTTTAGCCGATGCTATGCCTGCGACTACTTCTTTCATATCGTTCCCAAACATCTCTAGGACTTCCCAGCCAAAAGCCAACCATTTTGCTTTTAAATCGCCCAGTTCCATTACCTCTTTCGTCGGTCCATCAATTTGCTGCCCATTCCAATCTACGGCTACAATTAAGTTGTCCACTTTGTGATGTGCAGCAAACATAATGGCTTCCCAATTTTGTCCTTCTTGCAACTCTCCGTCGCCCGTCATGGCGAAGACGGTCCGATCATCGTCGTTCATCTTTTTTGATAAAGCCATGCCTACTGCTACCGATATACCTTGCCCCAAAGAACCTGAAGCAATCCTAATGCCAGGCAAACCTTCGTGCGTAGCAGGATGCCCTTGCAAGCGCGAATTTATTTTACGAAAAGTCGCTAATTCTTCAGTCGGGAAATAGCCACTTCTCGCCAGCACACTGTACCAAACAGGAGAAATATGCCCATTGGATAAAAAGAACACGTCTTCTCCTTTTGCCTCCATATTGAAAGCAGGATCGTGTTTCATGAAGTGAAAATAAAGCGCTACGATGTAATCCGTGCAGCCGAGCGAGCCACCAGGATGACCACTACTAGCATAATGGGTTTGTCGAATGATATCGCGTCGGACCTGAGCGGCTATTTTTTCTAATTCTTGGATTGTTGCCATAGAGTATCAGTATTTCATTAATCTAACAGAAAATTTAATATTGGACAAGATTAAATAATAATCTCCTCTTTTCTTAATTTCAAACCTAAATTTAAGGAGAGTGGTTCGTAATTTTAAGTAGCTCAATATCCTTCTTCTACAAAAAACCAGACTAATATTTTATCAGTAGCGTGCTAATAAATACTTTCCTTCTCAACAATAAGCCCAGTAAAAAGCGTTCTTTATCCGATAAAAAACGTTAGAAAAAGATGTTGAAGAGATTCCTGTTGCTAGTTTATATTTTTTTGTGTTATCAAGGTGCCTTTGCCCAAAAAGTAGAAATCCTGATCGAGGACGAAGACGAAGAACCGCTAATAGGCGTCAACGTTTATGCGAATGGTGATATGGTGCATACTATCACGGACTTTGAAGGTAAATTTATTTTAGAAAATGAACCCGCCTACGATTTTGAGGTCTTTATCAGCTACATCGGTTACGAGACAAAGAGAATCAATTACCAAGAACTCCTAAGACTTAAAAAGATACAGCTTCAAGCTGCTACTGAGAGCCTCAGCGAAATTTTGATTGTCGGACGAAAAAATGAACCTGCCGCGGACTTGCCTTACCAAATCGAACGCATTGCTCAAGAAGCCATTGCTTCCACTCAATCTCCTACTTCCGCCGATGCTTTACGCGATCATGCGGGTGTATTTGTACAGAAAAGTCAAGGTGGTGGTGGAAGTCCCGTACTTCGAGGATTTGAAGCCAATAAAGTACTTCTGGTTGTGGACGGCGTACGGATGAACAATGCCATTTATCGAAATGGACATCTGCAAAATGCCATCACAGTAGATGCGGCCGTGTTGGAGCAAATGGAAGTGATTTATGGTCCTGGTTCTTTGACCTACGGCAGCGATGCACTCGGCGGCGTCATTCATTTTCGGACAAAAATGCCGCAGTTAGCATTTGAAGGCAGCGAAAAAGTCACCAGCAATTTTTATACCCGATACGCCACTGCCAATCAAGAGAAATCAGCACATTTGGATTTCAATTTTGGTAAACGAAAATGGGCTACACTGACTAGCATTACTTATGCTGATTTTGGTGACTTAAAGGCAGGTAATAATTATGTCCATTTTCCAGCGAATTTCGGAAAGCGAGCTTTCTATGTAGAAACGAGTGTACTGGACGAAAGGGTAGAAGACGAAATTATTGTAAATGGAAATCCCGATGTGCAAGTAGGAACAGCTTATAGCCAACTAGATATTTTACAAAAAGTACGCTTTCAAGCCAATGACTATCTGAACCTACTCGCCAATTTCCAGTACTCTACCTCCAGCAATATTCCGAGATACGATCGCTTAACCGCGCTTGATTCAGAAAATCCACAAGACTTCAGATTCACGGAATGGTACTATGGTCCACAAGATCGTTTTTTGGCTTCTTTGCAAACGCAAATTAGTCGTCCAAGCACAGTTTACGATAAAGCACTGGTCATCGCTGCATATCAAAAAATAGGAGAAGAGCGATTTGATCGTCGCTTTGGCAGAAATAGTCGCTCGTTTCAGCTAGAAGATGTGCAAGTATTTTCCGTAACTGCCGATTTTGATAAATTTCTACATGCCAATGAACGACATCAATTGTCTTACGGACTGGACTGGAATTTCAATGACGTGCAATCGGAAGCAGGACTAAAAAACCTTCAAAATGGTGCAATAGAAAGAAGCGAACCAACGCGCTATCCCAGTGGTGGCAGTCAAATGAATACCTTGGCGGCTTATAGCAGCTATCGCTGGAAAAGTCGTGATTCTATTCTAAACTTTCATGCGGGTCTGCGCTATACTTACACCAATACTTTTTCCCTATTCGGCGCAAATGATCCTATTCAATGGTCGCCTAGCTACTACACAGAAGGCGTTCGTAATGAAGACGGCGATCTAACTTGGGGTTTGGGCTTGACAGCAATCACACCCAATGGTTGGCAATTGAGATTTTCGACCGCTTCTTCTTTTCGTGCTCCCAATTTGGATGATTTTTCAAAAATTAGGGTAAAGGACGGTTTTGTCACCATTCCCAATCCTAATTTGGATTCTGAACGTACGATCAACGGAGAAATTACGCTTGGAAAGCTCCATACCACTGCGAATAGTAAAATTCAAGTCAATGCAACGGCTTTCTACACTTATCTACAAAATGCGATTGTGCGAAGTAATTTCGCACTACCCGACGGCTCTTTTCAATTGAATTTGGAAGACGAAAGCTTACGAACCGTAGCCAATGTCAATGCTGAAAATGCTTACATTTATGGTGCTTCCGCCAATGTGAAAATAGATTTTTTGCAAGCTTGGCAATTTTTTTCAACCTTCAATTGGACCTATGGACGACGGCTTTTTCCACTTGAAGAAGGCTTCAATACGGAAAAGCTAGCTTTGCCACTGGCGCACATTCCACCACTTTATGGACGAACAAGTTTGCGCTACGAAAAAGGAGATTGGCGTGTAGAAGGTGTGCTGCGCTACAATGGCGCAAAAAAAGTGGAAGATTTTGCAGTGCTAGATGTGCAGAGGGATATACAAACCCAAAGATTGATCTATTTGCGCGAAGGAAGTGCTGATAATTTAGAGCAAACACCCCGCTGTGAAGACGGCAACTACTGCATTGGGACGCCTGCTTGGATGACCTATAATCTTTATATCCAATACACTTTTGGGAAATTGAGCGCGCAGATAGGATTGGAAAATATCACGGATGTTCATTATCGTCCCTTTGCTTCTGGTCTCAGCAGTGCAGGTAGGAATTTGATTTTGGGAATTAGAGGCGCGTTTTGATCATTGTAATTAAAGTTGGTGTGTTGCGATTGATCCTACTAAGAAATTAGATAACGGGCGATCCATTTTTTGTGAGTGTGTAAATTTGTCAAATTTTCAAAACTTGACAAATTGTTTCATTTTTCAGGTTTTTGGACTAAGCTCAAGTTTGAACAACACTATATATGGACTGTTTTTTACAAAAAACACGTCTTATATGCTCTTAGATGTCCTTAAGTGTTTCAGAAAATATCCTGCTTTAAAATTTAGCCCTATGAAATAATCTACCCTATTCTATGATAAATAAATGTTGGGCGATTAACTCAAAAAGATTAAACTGCTCTTCGAACTCCAAAAAATAAAGTCAATATGAAAATCACTTTTCTAGGAACGGGCACTTCTTCAGGCATCCCACTGATTGGTTGTGATTGCGCAGTCTGTCAATCGGATGATCCAAAAGATCGACGTTTGCGTACTTCTGTTTTTGTGGAGGTGAATGGATGGAATATTCTAATAGACATTGGTCCTGATTTTCGGCAGCAAATGCTGAATGCGAAAATCAAAAGAATAGATGCTGTTTTGTTAACACACGAACACAACGATCATATTATTGGTCTGGATGAAATTCGGGCGTTTAATTTTTTGCAGAAAGAGACGATTCCGATTTATGCAAGCAAGAGAGTAATCGCAGAACTTCAACAGCGATTTAGCTATTTGTTTCAAGAAGAACTTTATCCTAGTGCGCCCAGAATCGAGGTGCGCGAAGTGCGTAAGGAGGAGATTATTCAATTCAAAGGCTTGAATATTAAGCCCATTGAGTATTTTCACGATTTCAATCATCGCTGGCCCGTCATGGGCTATCGCATTCAAGATTTTAGCTATCTGACCGATTTTAAGAGCATTGAAGAAGCAGAATTGCTAAAAACAAAAGGTACGAAGTTGCTGGTAATCAGTGCAGTTACACAAGCTGCGCATCGCTCGCATTTGAATTTAGCGGAGGCATTAGATTGGGCATCGAAAATTCAAGCAGTGCAGACTTATTTTATCCATATGGATCATCGCATGGGTTTGCATCGAAGCGTCCAAGCAATGCTGCCTGATCGCGTTGATTTATCTTATGATGGTTTAGAAGTGGCTTTGGATTGAGGATTTGCTAGCACACACAAAAATGAACCGCAGAGTTACGCTGATTTTGCTTGGCGTACCTCCGCGAAAAAACTCTGCGCACCTTTGCGGTTAAACAAATAAAAAATCACCGATAATCCACATCATAAACCCGAATAAAATCACTTTCCGTTAAGGTTTGTATGTCCTTTAGTTGATAGACTTTTTTATCGAATAATTCTTCTTCATAGGGAAAGTCAGCGAGCAGATCACTTTGCAGTTGCGGCAATTCTTCTACAAAGGAAGCACCCAATACCAAACCGATTTTAGCTAGATCGCCCAAAAAATATTCCTCTAGCAGCGGCACAATGCGATAAGCAAATAGATTGCGCAAATCATCCAGCGTAGAAACGTCATAGAAGTAAGCATGACCAATACAATAGTCGCGATCCAATAAAAGGGCGATGCGATCATTGAGGGTAATGAGCAGTTGAATTAAATCCACACCTGCTAGGACGGATTGATGCTGCAATAAGCTAGGCTGCGGCTGAATGTTATTGAAAGTAAAACGCCGACGCAACGCGATGTCTAGGCTACTCGTGCTGCGATCCGCTGTATTCATCGTCGCGATGATATAAAGGTTGGGCGGTACGGAAAAATGTTCTTTGGAGTAGGGTAAAATGGTGAATAATTCTTCTCTCGAACCCATGCGCTTGTCGTCTTCCAAAAGGGTGATTAGTTCACCAAAGATAGCAGCGATATTGCCTCGATTGATCTCGTCTATAATTAAAACAAAGCGATGCCCATTTTCCCAAGCTCTTTGTGCTTCTTTCACCAATCGTTTGAAAATTCCGTCTTCAATTCGGTAAACGACTTGGCCTTCTTCCAATTGTGGCTTGATGCCTTCCACAAAATCTTCGTAGCTAAAGGATTGATGAAAACTCACAAAACCGACCGCGCCGCTTTCCAGATAATATTCAAAGCGTTCACGTAGGGTAATTCGATCTTCTAGTGCTAGTTCTGATAGTGTTCGATGTTCTAAAATGGAAAGCGCGTAGTTGATCGTTTGGTAGGTTTTTCCAGTGCCTGGCGGACCGTATAGAATCTGATTGAGCGGCTGCTGCAAACGTGGGCGATACTCGTAATTTTCTTGTGGTTCTTGCATTTCATCCAAGCCGCTGATAAGCTCCAAAATAGCATCGTATTGTGCTTGGGTCGCTTGATAATTGGTCTTGGGTAAACCTGCATAAAAATCTTTAAAAGCAGCGCCTTCTGGCATGATTTCTTTGGTAATGGGCTGATTCCAAAGGTTGTATTCTATTGCTAAACGAACGCGCGCCGTCCGTGCTGGCACGACTTGGAAATAATGGCGTTCTGTACTGGTCATTTCTATTGCACCGACCTCGGATGTTACTTTTGCTAGTGCATAGACACCTGCTTCTTTGCCCGTTTGCCAAATGATGACCTTATCTCCAATTTCGATCTTTTTCTGGTGCGATTTCACGGCAAATGTTTCCAAAATTTCTGACCGCAGTGCTTCGCGCAGCCTAAAAATTTTTGGATTTGCTTGAAATAGCCAGTAGTTCATTTTTTTGTGTTGTTTTTCGTTTTAGTAGAGCAGCAAAAGATAAAATTCCGTTATTAAGAGCTTGTTTGGAAATTAATAATCGGTCTGCAAACGGCTATTTTTGCGTTACTCAGCGTTAAAAAAGTGGTCAATTATCTAGATAAGCTCCCATTTTTTGCCTTGATTAACGAAAAAATAGCTCGTTTTCGACTCAAAGATCAAAATCCAAACAAGCTCTAAGTTCTACATCCATTAAGGTTCAATTCCGATCAAAACCAAAGGAACTGCGGGAACACCCCTGCCTTGTCTAGCCAAATCATATAAAGCACCTTCATAATAGCCTGGTCCTGAAGACATTTCCGCTTGCATTGATTTCATAGGTAATATTTCTACACCCACCTCTATCGTGTTACCTACATAAAATGCTAAATGCTTTACGAACAGATCGTAAGCAATAAAACTATACTTTCCAAACTGTATTTCAACGGCTATTCTATTCTTTACAAAGTCTGTTTGATTATATGATCTAATAGGTATCTTCCCCAATGATTCCATTATGTCTCTTTGCTCATCAGGAGCTAGATTCATCGTCTTACTAATGATATCGTAATCGTCTGTGACCCAGTAATTGGTTCTACTCTCAAACCATCCAAGTGCTTCAAAGTCTTTTTTCATCCTTTTGTTCAAATCAGTTGGACTGAAAAGCATCCTACCTTTCATGGTTTTTTCCTTACTAACTTTCGTTCTAAATTGGTTTGCTTCGACATCCGTAATCACTTGTTCTATTTCCAGCCACATATCTTTTTTGTGATATTGAATCCATTCAAATCCATTTAGATGCGAATACATCGCTCCAATTTTCATGTATCTAGCAATTTCTGATTCAAGTTGGACAATAAGTAAAAGCCAATTAATATACTTTTCTTATTCTTCTCTATTTTTTTATTACGCTGTTGAATGATTTCATTCATGAAAGTCATATCGCTATCTGTTAGCACGGCATCTTGAAAAATTTTATTAGCAGAATTGCCTACCGCGTCTAAAAAATGGAATACTTCGTTATTTGCTTTTTTTGATGTCCACTTTGATTGTAGCGTTTTGCTATTAATGGTACTAAATTTTTCTTCTATCTCTTTGATGTGAAGATTTATAAATTCATTCTTATGCGTATTGACAACAGGAGCTAGTAATAATTTGAGCTGATCGTTCAATTCAATTTGCTTTATGTTTTTTGAACTTCCGTAGTAAAATTTAAAAGACCAAGGTGTATTTTCTACTCTAGGATTATTCGATAACTCAAATCGTACACCACTTCCATATCTTAAGTTGGGTACGGCAAACTGAAACCTTCTTCTAGCTGGGAATTTTCTTTTTGGAAAGCCTAAGTTAGAAGGTCTGCTGTTGTATTTTGGCCTTCTATGTTTATAGGTAGCTAATTTGGGAGACTTTAATTCAGATAAAGCAGTCTCCTTCATGCTCTGAAAAATATAATAGGTCAAGATAGGAGGAATCGCATTTCCGATCATCTTAAACTTAGAGTTTAGTGTTTTGCCGTAGAATTGATAAGTGATCGGAAATCCCTGAATAACGCCCCTTTCCCTGACATTCAATCTCCTAAAACCTGTTTTCGATTGAATAATAATACTTTCTCTAGATACGCGCGTACAGGTAGCTGTAATAGTTCTACTAGGACGATCCAGTTTATCTGGAAAAGACATCTTATTATAGATAGGGTGATAGGTCTTAGCATCTCGGTTGATGCGCTCTTCTTGTGGTGTTAAATCTACTTCGTTTTCCAATTCAGTTACTTCATAACGAGGCATTTCATAGCCATAATTAGGATCAATGATGACTTCTTGCTGTAAGGTATTCAAAACAAAGCCTAAGCTTACTTTCTGAATTTTTTGTTGGTAGGATTGAAATAATTTCCACGGGAAATTGCCCGCAATCATCCGTTTTCGACTTTGAGGAACTCCATAGTCAGCAGAATTTATTACTTCAATTACCTTAAAGAGTGACCTGAATCTTTGAAGTGAACCATGTTTTGTTTCTTCTTCAAGTATTTTTGCTACTCTAGGAACATTTTCCATCGCCCAATATTTCGGCTGCAAATGTTCCACTACTTCCAAGAACTTATATATATCGATCAATCCGTCTGCTATATCTCCATTTCCGCCCTTATTGGCAAAAGAGAATTGAGTGCAAGGAGGACTACCCACAACGAAATCAATAGGATGTTCATAGTGGAGATTTTCTGCAACTAATTCTCTGATATTAAATTCCTTATGCTGCGTATTGAAATTGAAATTATGGGTTTGGTTGGCTTCTTGCCACCATTCGTAGGATGCTATATTTTCAACATCAGAGAGCTTCATCCCCATTGTCCATCCGCCAATTCCACTGTATAAATCAATTGCATATTCCATTCCTACAAATAT
Organism: Bacteroidota bacterium; assembly: GCA_039201015.1. Classification (GTDB taxonomy): domain Bacteria; phylum Bacteroidota; class Bacteroidia; order Chitinophagales; family Saprospiraceae; genus JAAUTG01. Next base: position 27,903 of record JBCCRX010000023.1, read on the forward strand.
AGGAAATGAACACTATTTTATCTCTCCCGAAAACGAAAAATTATCTAAACTTACTTCTATTAGCACTACCGAATCGAGCGATACTTCGCCGAGCGCGCACCGTCCACGCGCGTCATGACTTGTATGATTTTGTTTTTTTCTTGCATATTGGCAGCACTGAAAATGGAAGTGATTTCATCCGATTTGGCATTGCTGAAAATCTGTAGAATCATTGCATTGGGGTAGGCACGTTGCACACCGCTCAAAGCCTCTAAAGCCTGAGTGATGATCGCTCGACCTGCCACTGCATCTTCTGCCATTAAATCCAAGCCTTGCCGATGATAGTCGTAGAGGCTTTGGCGCAGAGGTCGAATCCTAGGAGAGAGTAAATTTTCGACCAACCAAAAACGATTGATTTTACCGTCCTGGGCGCGCCAGGATCGAGGTTCTTCTCCCGCCACTGCTTGCGGAATATTGTTGACGATTTCTTGTGCTCTCTGAAAAAAAGGTTCGCCACCAATCGGCGAGAAGGAATCGTAATCCAAGCCAATTATGATGTAGGCATAATACGCCAAAATGGAAGTCAGATGATCGGTGTAAGCATTTTGATTGAAAATTAGTGGTTGGTATTGCTCGTAATCGAACCAAACATTTTTATCCTGAAAGTTGAAAAGTATGGTCTCTTCGCTAGAGCCATAAACAGGGCGTGTGGACTGAATCGCTACTTCCGCTGTAAAGCGCGTCGCCGATTTCTCTTCATTGATGTTGATGACCATATTCCCTTTGATGCGCTCTTCTTGCTCAAAGATGTCATTCGTCCATTTGGTGTTGTTTAGAAACTCTTGCACTTGCTGTTCGAGCGACTCAAAAACCTTAGGATCAGCCGTTTGTAGCTTTGGTGTATTAATGGTCACTTGAAAATCCAATTCTTGTGCGATCAAGCTGAATTGAATGAATAGTAAAAAGAAAAAGAAACTGTATTTTTTCATAGCATTTGTATTCTTATCGTTACGTCATCCGCCCTATTTAAACCACTAAGACACGAAGGAATGATACGGCTCAATTTTATGATTGTCAACATCTTAAGTTGAGTGATTTTGAATTTTCCACCTCAATAAATACGTCTAGTTGCTTAAGTACCTGGACAAAATTAATCTAGCTATTCAACTCGGCAGCATCGCGCTTGCAGCGCTCGCTGCCTCGTGGTGGTCTTGGAGGGCAGACAAAATATAAGGTGTTGTTTCACAACATCTTATATTTTGTCTGCCC